>CAILAQ010000344.1 GCA_903832165.1 uncultured Bacteroidota bacterium
AGACAGAAGACAGAAGACAGGAGACAGGGTTATTGAAGTATAATCAGTTTATGGTAAAGTTTCTGTCCGGTGAGTAAGGAGATCTGGTACAGTCCTTTTTTCCAGTCCGAAACATCAATTGTTTCTTTAAATGGCGAATTGGTGCCAATGCTGCCTGAGTACACCACCTGACCCAGAATATCGTTGATAATCAATTTTTCCACAGGATTCCCATTACTTTCAAACATAAGTGTCAGGATATTACTCGCCGGCACAGGATAAACTGTGAAGCTGAAATTCTCCGGGTCTGTCTGAACATCGTTGAGTATGCTTATCCTGCATGTTGCAGCGTTGTTCGATTTGTCAGATTCCTCATTAAGTGCAGGATTGTCCACGCTGGCTGCAATCATGTAATCCCCCGTTAAAAGGTATCTGCTGAATGTAAGTCTTGACTCATTTGTCCATTCTGATCCGCTCGAAATGCCATTGCAATTGATCTGGCCAAGATCGGAGACCAGTGAATCCATTGCTGCATTCATCAGGTTGAAATGTATTGCAGTTGCCACGGATGGGCCTTGCCCGATATTGCCGACAGTTAGTTTTATCTGCATTTGTGCTGGCCAGCTGACTTCCGGAATGGTGGCGGTAATGCGGGTGATGATCAGATCAGGTTTCAGTATCGGATTGCCGGCCTGTTCAATGATAGCAGTCTTCGGACTGCCATTAGCTCCGGCAGCGCTTACTGTAATCACGCCGGTGCGGATAGTCTTATCCGGATTTGCATCCACGGAAATGCTGATCGTTCCGTCATTACTGCCGCTGGTTCCGGAAGTGATATGGATCCAGGCAGTTCCGGTTGTAACTGCTGAACTCCAGGTCAGCGATCCGCGGCCGGAATTAAAAACATCGATGGAGGCATCGCCGGCGCTATAAGCGACAGATTGGGAGGCCGGCAAAATGTTTAACACCGGAGGATTTTCAGCCTGATTGATCGTGACAGTTTTCGGACTGCCTGTTGTTCCGGTGGAAGTTATCGTGATTATCCCTGAACGCGCAAAGCTGTCGCTGTTGGCATCGACCGCAACGCCGATGGTTCCGGAATTATTTCCTGTGGCACCGGAGGATAGGTGAACCCAGGCCGAACCCGTGGTAACTGAAGCGGTCCAATCCATGGATCCGCCTCCTGTATTGGTTACCTCAAAGGTGGTGGCGGCAGCCTGAAAATCCACTGATTGAGAAGCCGGGAGGACAGTAAGAACAGGAGGGATTCCTGACTGAACGACATTTACCGTTTTCGGGCTATCGGTTGCCCCCGTGGAAGTTACCGTAATGACACCTGTCCGGACAGTTATTTCCGGATTTGCATCGGCTGATACACTGATGGTTCCGGCGTTGCTTCCGCTGGCTCCCGAGGTGATATGCAGCCAGGAGGGCCCGGTTGTGACTGAAGCTGTCCAGGCCATGGTTCCACCTCCGGTATTTGTAACATCAAAAGTGGTGGTTCCCCCGGTACGGGTGATGTTTTGTGATCCGGGCGATACATTAAGAACTGAAGCGGGCACGGCCATGCTAAAATCAAAAGAAATAGTAGCCCCGGCGGAACCCACGTTCGTTATTTCAATCCCTCCTGCCGCGCCATTGCTTAAGGTACAGGAAGGATTGCTTGTGGCATTGAAGATGGTTTTTCCAGATTCCGATGAATAAAAACCTGAATTGATTTCTCCATTGACAGCAGCCGTTCCGTTTGGACGAAAAACGTATATCTCATCCGGAGGGCCCTGACTGTTGCCATTGAGCGATGGGGTTACCCGGTAAATAATGAGCCCTGACCCCGGAAGGGCCGATTCAAACATCCCTTCGGCTTTGCGGTATTCAACTACGAAATATTCGGAAGTGCTGTTAGGAGACTTGATTTTGTATGCCGCATAACCATCCGTCGATAGCGGTGCAAGAGTATAACGTCCGGTAGTCGATATTTCAGTAATTCCGGTAAACCACCGTCCATATTTTTCCTTGGTATATGCCGTATGCGACTGCGGCGGACTGGTGTTGCTTCCCATAACATCCCATTTTCCTACCGGAGAAATGGTAGTGTTTACGTATCGGTATAAATCAGGAAAGCCTATGGAATGGGACATCTCATGGCACAAAACACTGACTCCGAAGGATTGGGATAGCTGGAAATTGAAATTCCAGACCCGTGCGCCGGAAATCCTTACATCATAGGTATACAGAGCCCACATGTGCGGCCACAGGAGGTCACTCCAGCCTTGTACCGCTCCCTGAATAATATAACAGATGTTGTCGATTTTACCATCATTGTCATTGTCAAAATCCAATCCTGTGGCTTCAATCTGAGATTTGATGGATTCTGTTGCATTTTTCAGGAGGGTCATCTCACGAGTCTGCTTATCAGCATCAGTATTATAACCATTGGGATTGGTCATGAGGTCATATTTGCAATAATATCCTCTCGGATTAGTATCCTGATAAGATACCACGGTATTGCCTCCTGAATTTATCGGGTAAAGTGTGGTGTTTATGGTCAGCTGTGATTTTGATTCAGATAGAAAGTACTGGTGCATTGATACACTTCCAGCGGTATTAAAGGCGGTTGTGTAGGTCGATGTACCGGTTGAATATTCCGGCTGGTCGCTGAAGCGGATGAAAATAACAATGTTGTTGATAGTGCCTGTAGTAGTCACCGAAGAGGAACCTTTGAACGCCGGAATCTTAAACCGCTGACTGCTCAGGCGGATTATCTCCTCCGGATCCAGGTTGAGCCCGGGTTGCAGGCCGGCAGCGGCAGGATCTGATTTGCCTGCAACAAATGTGGTCGGCAACAGGCGGCTGCCCGACTTTTTTGCATACACATAAAAGCCGGTCAGGGAATCCTGAATGATCGTGAAATTATTGCTGTCGTGCAGCCAGTTATGGAATTCATCACCAGTGGCCAGGCAATTAAGTACGGTTTTATCCGGTTGTATCAGCTTTTGGGGAACATTCTTCAGATAAGCTGCATCGGCATGGAAAAAGGAGGTGGCCAGGAAAAGGGCTGTGAGAAGGACTTTGTGGATTTTCATGGTCTAAAAATAGAATTTCTCGCCACTGAACCAATCGCTTTCTAACAGCAGTGCCCCAATTAGATTTCGTTGCTTTTCAACAGCTCTTCGAGGTAGTGTTTCCGGATGCCGTATACCTTCCTTATCGCTGCAATGTCATTGAAAATTTTTTCCTTGTCCGGATTTTCTTTGGAAGTTTTACGGCCAACAATCATCACATTTTTAGGCGTATGTTCCGTTGAGATAAACTCAAAAACTTTGGTACGGTAACCATTGGCTTCCAGGATCATTGCCCTGATGGTGTCTGTGATAATTTCCGCCTGACGCTCTTTGAGAATGCCGTACCTGACAACATTCTGCAATTCACTGGTCACATTCATCTCTTTCCGGATCTGTTTGTGACAGCAGGGAGCGCAAACGATCAATGAGGCGCCTGAGGTAATTCCGCGGTAAATCGCATCATCAGTGGCTGTATCGCAGGCATGCAGTGCAATCAGAATATCAATCCTGTTTAAGTCGGCCTTCTCAATGGTGCCCGAAATGAACTTCAGGTGATCGAATTTCGATTTTCCAGCGATTGCATTACAAACATTTACGAGGTCTTCCCGAAATTCGACCCCAATCATTTCAGGAGTGTTTTTCAGCCGGTTAGCCAGGTAATCATATAGGGCAAATGTCAGGTATCCCTTGCCGGAACCCATGTCCACAACATGATAATTATCTGGCAATGTAAGATCCTTGATTTCCGGCTCAATTAACTCGATATATCTGTTTATCTGCCGGAACTTGTCGCTCATCTCCCGCCTGACTTCCCAGTTGGCATTTATAATGTCTAATTCCCTGAGGTAAATATTGCCGGTGGTATTGATGAGCCGCGACTTGATATGGTCGTGATGAAATTCTGTAACCGGTTGCAAAGTTGGCTCTTGCGACGAGATCTTTACTTTGCCCGCGGGGTTGGTTGCCAACCGTACATTTTCATCATTTGAGAACAGATCGGCATTATAGAAATCCTCCGTGAGGGCTTTTCTGATGATGCCGATTCCTTCATCAAACTCATAGTTCTTGGTAATATCCTTCGTGGTATGCCGGTAAACAAAGTTCAGACGGAATCCGCGTTTAAGATTAGTCAGGGTGATAATAATGCTTTGCAGATCAGAAGATTTGTTCCTTTGACTGCTGATGGTCAGCTTTATCAGCTTCTTTTCATCAATACAGCGCGCCAGCTTATCGAAGAAAGTTTGAGTCGGATTGTTTTCCATTCCGCAAAGATAGGTTATTCAGTACTCAGTCGGCAGTCACCTGTCACCTGTCACTCGTCACCCGTCACAATTCGTGGTCAGCGACGGGGTTCCCGCCTCCGCGGGAATGACAACTCTATCGATCTTGTTCTTCGTTTACCGATCTTCTTCTTCGTTTTTCGTTCTTAGAGAACGGCGAGCGCTGCGTCGTAATTGGGCTCGTCAACGATTTCGGGAACCTGCTGTGAATACAATACCTTGCCGGAAGCATCGGCAACGATTACTGCGCGTGATAGCAGGTGAGCCAACGGTCCGGTGGTAATTTCAACCTGATAATCTTTGCCGAATTTTCCGGTGGCAAAATCAGAAAGAGTAATTGCATTTTCTATACCTTCAGTTCCACAGAAGCGCGCCTGTGCAAAAGGAAGATCGCGTGAAATACAAAGTACTTTTGTGTTTTTCAGGCTGGCAGCAGCTTTGTTGAAAGCTCTTACTGAGGCTGCACAGGTACCTGTATCAAGGCTTGGAAAAATATTTAAGATCATTCTGTTGCCTGCAAAGTCTTTAAGGGAGACATGTGCCAGCCCGTTGTTAATTAAGTCGAAATCAGCTAACTGCTGACCAACAGCAGGAAGCGTTCCGATCGTGCTGACCGGATTGCCTTTTAAAGTAATGCTTGCCATAATGTGATTTATTTGGATTTGTTTAATGTTTGCTTAAACGCTTTTGTGCCGAAAATGTTTAGTTAATAGAGATTTCCATTCCTCCTGAACCGTTGCCAAAACGAGGATTAACTACGTTATTGTAAATTGAACCAAAGGTATAGGTAAGGCCGAAATAATTAAAATAGCTGTATTCTGTAGCCATCTCCTTACGCTGCAAAAGTATTTCCTCCCGTGTTGCACCACCTTTTACGAGACCAAGCTGATCATGTATCATGGAAGCGCCACCACCAATCTGCAAACTTAGCCCTTTGGCAACGCGAACTTCAATTCCTCCGTTGAGTGAAAGGTTATTCTTGGAAAAGTCGTGCAGGTAATTGAACCACTCAAGGGAGAGATTTACGGAACCCCATTTCTGGACTACTTTATAGGCTGCCTCCAGGCTATGACCCCATAGATTTTCCTGCATCTTGTCGTAAATGGTGGTGTCAGTATAAGCCTGATAAAGGTATCCCGCAGAGTATAGGAGCCTTAGTTGTTGCCGGGTCGATTGGGAGTAGGGATAAATATCATATTCGATACCCGGCATGAAGGTCATTTTAAGCTTGTAATTATGATAGGTGGCTGATTCGATCTCCAGTTTGCCACCTGCCGACCAATGATCACCCAGGCTTTTTACGATCAGGGACTCGAACGAGCGGCCACTGTTGATACTGGTCACTTCCTGATCTTCAATCATGAATTTATCAAAGCTGTAATTATAATCCAGTCCGAAATCCATTTTCAATTCCGAGGTTACCCGACTGGCGGACAGGGAACTGAAAATTTCATCTGAACTGTGTGACCGTTCACCGTTGAGCATACCAGTCAGGCTTGCTCCGAATACCCAGCTGTTCCATTTATCGGTGCTGACCTCTTCGGTCACCGGCTCATCAAAAGCAATCTTGATGTGCTTTGCCAACGGGGTGGTCATGACATAACGCATCAGGCCCTGTTTCAAAACATCTATCTGGCCCTGTCTTACCTGGTCTTCTGTGGCGTCAGGCGAACTCCGGAATACCAGTGTATCTTTCATCCCGGCAAACCGCTCTTCCCCGATCAGGAAATAAGTAAATTCCTTACCTCCTGATCCGGTTTTCTGATGACTGGAGATAATATAAAGCTGGGCATCCTTGACATCTCTGACATAGTTAATGTATGGAATTTCCTTTCGGAGAAAATCGGTTGTTTCCATGTAAACCCTCAGGGCATCTTTACGCAGGGTGTCGGCTTGTGCTTGAGCATATAAATTTATTGTACCCAAAAGGGTGAGAATTGATATAATCAGGCAGTTTTTCAGAGTGGTTTTCATTTGGCGAATTTGGATATTAATGGGATCGGCGCCAAAGATATTATTTCGTCAAAATATTTCACCTGCCGTATAAACAGGCAACCGGATTATTGCATAATTATGCTTTAAATCTATTTTGATATGAAAATTCGAAATATCCTTTTAATCAGCATGTTGCCCGGATTAATGATGGCATATGGTCAAAAGGGAGCCGGTGAAAACACTGCGCTTAAGCTTTTATACGATAGTTTGTCTGTCAGGTACAACCAGCTTGAACCCCAGGTGATCCAGCCGGCCGAGGGTTATCTGAAGTATCCATATCTCATTCCTGCAGGATTTTACAAACAAATGTGGGACTGGGACGGATTTTTTATCGGCAATCATCTGGCTGCTGAAGGAAAACCGGAGTATCTGAAATTTTGGGCACTCAACCTGATGGAGGGGATAGACAGTGTGGGATATGTATCCGGATGTGCCACCACCAAGGGCCCACGGCCGATTTTCGGAAAGTTTGCGATGAAGCCATTCCTGGCGCAGGGAGTATGGATTGCCTCAGTTAAGTTGAATGATTTCAGCTGGATAGAGCCATACTATGCAGCCATGATGAGAGTGCTGGAGTATCGGGATAAAACACAGTTCGACCCGAAATATGGCCTTTACTTCTGGGATATTGCCATGCAGAGCGGAGCCGATAACAATCCCGCGTTAAACTATTTTACCGATGATAAGCGATCGTTTCTTGCCTGTGATGCAAGTACCTGGCAGCTCAGGGAATTAATTGCCCAGGCGAATATCGCTAAGGAACTTGGAAAGACGGAAGATGTGTTTATTCTCCGTGCGAAAGCAACCGCATTGAAGGAGGCGATCAACCGGGTGCTTTGGTGCGAGAAAGATCAAATGTATTATAATGTTGATCGCGAAACCGGTGATTTTTATAAGCGGATAAGTTTTTCATCATTCATCCCGCTCGTTGAAAATATAGCCCCAAAAGCCAAAGGGGCCGAGATGATCAGAAGGTATCTTATCAATCCGGATCATATGAAAGCCAAATATGGTTTACGTTCACTTTCAAAGATGGACCCCGACTATAACAACAAGAATGTCATCTTACCCTTCTCCAACTGGCAGGGACCGGTATGGCCAATTGCTAATTATATTTATTCCATTGCCCTGAAAAATTATGGATTCGATGCAGAAGTCAGGTGGCTGGGGACTACGCTCGGAACGCTTTTGTTGAATGATATACGCAAGTGGGGATCGATGCATGAGAATTACCATGCCGAAACCGGAGCACCATTAGCTCCGGCTGCGACTTATGTTGATGCCAACGGTAAATTTGTTGGATTCATCGGTTGGAACCTTTGCATTCAGCAGGTGATTGAAGGGGTGTTAAAAAATTAAAGCTGACAGCTTGGAAGAAAAGCTGTCAGCTTTAGCTTATTCCACCACTACCGCTTTAGCCAATACCTGTCCGTCAGAGACTAACCTGATAAAATAGCTGCCTTTCGGCAGGTTCGTAGCATCCAGATTAACGTTATGTATACCTGGCATGACGTTGGAATTATTAGTTGAATACAGAACCTGGCCCTGCGTGCTGATCACCTCGATAAACACATTACGCCTGCTCCCGGTGGCATAGCTTATGGTAAACTGGCCGTTGCCCGGGTTTGGATAGGCATTCATGAATTCAAAAGTGCCTGCCCGCATTCCGGGCCCGCTTTCAATAACCACCGCAGTGGAAACGTCAGATGAACCGGTGACTTCGATGGAACCTGCAAAAAGAATATTGCCGTCTTTATCGAACAGGGTGCAGCCCAGTTTCGGTATCTTTTTCGTGAATACCATGTGGAATGCGCCCAGTGGTTCGTCGGAGCTTTTTGCCTGGCTAAGTTCGAAAAATGCATTGTACGAACCCATGTAGGTATTTTCACACTGGGCTAATCCTTCAGGCATAACATCACCAGCCTGTCCGGAGGCAGAGATGGCAAAGAAGTGCGGCCCGTCGGCTGAAATCTCAGCTTCATCGGTCAACCCGAAAGATACATACTTGATACTGTCACGGACAGCGGTTTTCAGGATCGGGCTGATGCTTACCGCAATCAGTTTTTCACCGATAGAGATTTCATTCAGGCTAACGTCAGTCCCGGTGAGCGGAGTAGTGTTCCATTTAATATCGAAACAGCATTTTATGCCATTGCACTTGACCACGCAGATCTTTATAATTCCGTTATAGCTGGATGAAATCAGATTGAATTTTATCGTGTTCACTGCAGCCGGTGCAATATTCCCTGTGGTAGGGATGCGTAATGGATTCCATGCCTGCACCGAAGTCACTCCGTCAACTACCAGTGAACCGGTGGTAAATGTACCGGCCGGGGAAGGCTGGATATCGATGGAACAAATCGGGACGGAAGGATCGAGGTTGGTGATGTTGAATGTTCCAACCAGGGTTTTAATGAATGGCCATTTCGATTTAAGCTTGAAATCGACCAATGCGCAGCAATCTTCCGCAACCTTGCAGTCCATCTTGATACTCTTGGTACACTCGCTTCCGTCAGCAAAATAGATGTGAAAATCAACCGAAGTGCTCGGCTGGGTAGCAGCAACGCAAACAGTCAGATCAAGAACACAATTGCTCGCCGGGAACATGAAGGTGCTCTGCCCAACATAACCTGTTGGCAGTGTACCGCAATTCCATCCTGCTGATGCAATGGTTCCATTATTAACAGTCACCTGAACTCCCTTAACTGCACATTTGGTTTTGATTTCAGCACAGCAATCGGCTCCCTGCACTTTTTGCAGTCTTACGCTGTCGCAACAGGATGCTGCAACGCAATCCATCTGGAAAGATTTATCGCATACCTGACCGTTTGTAAAGTTGATGATGAACATCAGGGATACGCCTGCCTGAGTAGCATTTACGCATACATTCATATCGAGGATGCAATTGTTGGCCGGGAAATTGAAACTGCTTTGTCCGGCATAACCCGTTGGCAGGGTTCCGCAATTCCAGGTGGCAGAACCAATCGTTCCATTAGTGACCTGTACCGTTACGGATTTGACCTCACAGGTGGTTGTCAGCTTGACGCAGCAATCTGCTCCCTGAACCTTGGTCACCTTTACGCTGTCACAACAATTTACAGCCGGCTGAACGGTCAGGCAGACCGGTGGAGCGGCAATCGGTGTTAAGGCGACAGTGGTTGGGGTAGTACTGTTAAGCAGGAAAGTAGCTGTGGATACTGCTGCAAAATCATTGCAGGCATGTTGCTGTACCGCAGCATTGGTGGGTATTCCAACATTAAACTGCTCCAGTACTGATTTCGCCGGACCAAGCAGAAATGCTCCATACTGCATTCTTATATTTCGGGTTAAAGCGGCTGCCCAGGTTGTTGGAGTGCATCCGGCATTTATTCCCCATGCCGGCAGGCAGATATTCAGCCCCGGGGCAAAATCGATCAGCGGAGTAGGTGCGGCTGCAACTGGCAGAAGCGAAGTCGTGTGACCGGCGCTGTAACTTAAATCGAACTGGCTGCCTCGCGCTGCAGAGCGGTTCAGTATCAGCCAGTCATTGGTTCCGTCATCGCGTCCAAGCAAATCAGCGAGTGCGATATTGGTGACCGGAACGTTGGAAGTGTTCTTGTATTTAAGCTGATAGCGTGCAGTTCCGCCTGGAGCAGCAGTTCCTGCAGCAGCGTAAGTGAGACCGCCATCCGTACTGACCAGCTTTTCAGTTTCCTGCCCGAATGATGCCACTACCAGAACATTAACCGTGTTGGAGGTAAAGGTGCCCGGAAGGTTCCCGCCGGAAACACTGTAATTGTTTGGTGTGACACCCGGTAGGGCACTGCTGCTGACTACCGCATCAAATTCAATATAATAGTAGGGCAGTGTCCAGGTACCGTAATATCCGCAATTTCCCACATAAAACAACTGGCAATCAGCCGGAACCATTGGCAGGCTCCAACTAAGATTATTCCCGCTGTGACCCGGTGTTACGCCCGTCCATGCCGTGGTGAACGGCGGGATCGCACTACCTGTGGTGCAGGTGGGATTGTAGGTGTTTGCTATGAAGTAACTCTCATTACCCAGATAAGTGAAGTTGCTGTTCAATACATCTGTCAGGGTAGCACCAGTCATGTTGGCACTGCCGATATTCTGAACACGAACGCGGAAACGAACAGTGTCGCCCGGGGAGTAATTCGTTTTCGGAGCACAGATATCTTTTAAAAGGCAGGGGTTCGGCTGGCCCTGCTGAACCGTGAAGGAAACACACGTCTGAGGTAATGTCAGACCGGTAGACAACGGAACAAACGTGGCACAATTATTCACCACTGTTCCCGTCGGGTTTGGCGCCACGGTGAAATATATGATCAGATTCAAACAGGCGCCAACCGGGAGGGTGCCTGTCATCTGCATCGACAGGTTATTTACTGTAAAGCCGATAGGATTCGAGCTCGTATAAGTGCTCGTCATATTGGTTCCCAACACATTGGCTCCGGTATTGCAACTTAATGTGACAGTGGATGTTGCACTCGGGCCATATAATTGCATATAATCAACGGTGATTCCCGATGGGATAATATCATTGATATTAAATGCCGATAGGGGAACATTGCCATTATTGCAGAAAACAATCTGATAATAGCCCTGACATCCCGGTACTCTGTTGGTGAGCGCAAGGTATTTGGCGAAATAGGCCTGAGGATTCGGAATGATCTGGCCGACCTCAACACAGGTTTGGTTACTCGTATGTACAGCCTGTTGCTGACAGGTAGTACCGGTAAGGGTCACCTGATTCTGCATGGTGGAACCATTCGGGAACTGCGCTGCAGGATACTTGATCTGTATATCGCAATAATAATATGCCCAGGGGATGGCCGCATTTAAAGCCCCAACATTCCAGGTAATAGTATTGCCAACGAGAAGCGCGCCACAGGTGCTGCTGACAAATACGGCACCAACAGGAAGGACATCCGTTACCACCCCGCCGCTGATGTTTTGTTGTCCGACAACATTCCCCCAGTAACCGTTGGCTTTCATAACTGAGAGCCGGTAAGTGACGGTTCCGTCAAGAGGGATCAGATATCCGCAGCTGCCACCATTCGGATTGACTGCCGCACCGGAAACAATCGATTTCCCGGTTATCCAGGGATCGGCAGCCGTAGCCGTGGTGGAAACGAAACCAGTGTACTCATATTTGCCGTTTACCATAATGCCCGCCTGGTTTCGCGCAGTGGTTCCGTTGCAGGTAACCCCTTCCGGGAATTTTACCACAATGGTGAAAGATCCTGAGGGAGCACAGGTCCCCGGCAAGCCGGTGAGCGAGTAGGTTACGGTATTTCCTGATACATTAACCACCGGGGTAATCGTGCATACCGGACTTAGCGGTGCAATCGAAACCACTGTGAGAGATGTCGGCACAATATCCTGTATCGAAATAGCAGGCGTACCGGCAGGTGCAGAAAAAATTATGGTGTAACTAAAATTTACTCCGGTTGGTATCGAAGTATTACTGACTACTTTTTTAATGAAAAATCCACTGGCACCGCCAGTGGATTCATTATTGCTTTGAGCATGGGCAGCCAGGGTAAACAGTGTTAGACCCAATCCCAGGAACAAGCTTTTACTAAAGGATAGAAATCTCTTCATAGGGATGTTGTTTTTATAATTCAACACCCGGATCTGAAAATTGTTTAGCCTTGCGCCTTGAGGCTTATTTTTTAGTGCTCCACCCCAGCTTGAGTCCGAATACGAACCAGGCAAGGCAGAGGGCACCTGCTGAGAATATTATATCCCCGAACATTCTCATCCATCTGAAAGTGGTGATCATTGGGGTATGAAGAAATTCGGCCGAACGTGCGTACCAGAGGCCATGCTTTACTGATGCAATGGTTTGGGCAAGTCCTACCGGAAGTACGCTGATTAAAACCATGGCAAGCAGTCCGATATTGATCAGCCAGAAAGCCCATTTAAGTGAACCTTCTTTCCAGGTAACCGTCATATTCATTTCGCGCAGCACGAACAACATCAATCCGATACCCAGCATTCCGTATACACCGAAGAGAGCGGTATGGCCATGTACTGGTGTTGTATTCAGTCCCTGCATGTAATAAAGTGCGATCGGGGGATTGATGAGAAAACCGAAGATTCCTGCTCCAACGAGATTCCAGAAGGCAACTGCGACAAAGAAATAGATGGGCCACTTGTAAGTTTTCACCCATTCCTGCGAGCGGCTGAGCCGTAGGTTATGCCAGGCTTCGAATCCTATCAGAACCAACGGAACAACTTCCAAAGCACTGAAGGTTGCACCGAGTGCAAGTACGCCCGTTGGGGTTCCTGTAAAATACAGGTGATGGAATGTTCCAAGAATTCCGCCCGACAGGAAAATGATCGTCGAGAACAAAACGGTAGTAGTGGCTGTTTTAGGTCGCACCAATTGCATCCTGACGAACAGGAAGGCAATGATAACTGTTGCAAATACCTCAAAAAATCCTTCTACCCAAAGATGAACAACCCACCAGCGCCAGTATTCTGCCATGGCCAGATCGGTTTGGCGGCCCCACATCAGACCTGCTCCGTAGAAGGCTGCGATTGCGAGCGATGCGATCACAAACATAATGAGCATGCTCCGGCTTTCAGATTTCTTTTTCAAAGCCGGCAGTATAGCCCGGGTGATCAGGAATAACCAGATAAACAGTCCTGCAAACAGGAATATTTGCCAGAAACGGCCTAAATCGACATATTCATATCCCTGGTGCCCAAACCAGAAATTCTGAACCAAACCAAGTCTCTGCATGATTCCCATGAACTGTCCAGCCAGTGATCCGACAACAATTACCAGGAGTGAACCAAAGAGAAGGTTAACGCCTAATTTCTGATATTTCGGTTCGTGACCGGAAATTACCGGCGCATAAAACAATCCGGTAGCCAGCCATGATGTTGCGATCCAGAATATAGCCAGCTGAATATGCCAGGTACGGGAGAGCGAGTAGGGGAGGAAATTCGATAGGGGCAGACCATAAAATGCCTGCCCTTCCACACTGTAATGTGCTGTAATTACTCCCATTAATATTTGTACCAGGATCAGGGCGGTTACAATCCAGAAATATTTCAGGGTGGCTTTCATCGATGGGGTCATGATGGTGCCAAGGGTCGGATTCTTATCAGGAATAAAATCAAGTGTTTCTTCCTTTCTGGTCGCCTGGTACCATGCCAGCAGACCAATGCCGGCCAGTAAGATGATCACGCTGAACCCGGTCCAGAATGTCATTGCTGCCGAAGGAACGTTGTCGATCAATTTTTCCGGAGGCCAGTTATTTGAATAAGTAATATCCTGTCCGGGCCGATTGGTTGAAGTTGCCCAGGTTGCCCAGAAAAAGAAACAATTCATGAGGGCCATCCTGTCGGGGTCGCTGACCGTGTTATCTTTCATTGCATAAGCATCGCGGAGCGACTTCATCGATGGGTCGTTCATGAAAAGTTTTGCGTAGTAGTCACTATTGGTCCTGAACGCTTTTGCGCGCATTTCGGACACAACGAGATTACCCGTTTTTGTGTCGTAGGTATTGGCCCTGATTTCCTGCTTCAACCGGGCCTGCAAAGCTGCCTGCGGCTCCACTCCAAGGGATTCAAAGTTCTTTACACCGGTTGCCTGCGCCCAGGTATCCAGAATAAACATGGCTTCGCGGTGAAGATAATCAGCAGTCCAATCGGGTGCCTGATAGGAGCCGTGGCCCCAGATGGTCCCTAATTCCTGGCCACCGGTCGATTGCCATACGTTCTGGCCATCGCGGATCTGAGCCTCGGTAAACAGGATTTCACCTGAGGTCGTCACTACCTGTTTAGGAATGGGCGGTTTTTGTCGGTAAATCTCGCGCCCGAAAATCAGCAGCACCGCAAAGGAAATTGTCACTACTGCCGTAAATGTAATCCACAAAGTACGTGTCTTCATATTTGTCCATTAATAGTTTATTTTGCAATGTTAAGATTAATTTAATAAAATACCAAAAGGTCTTTATATCTTTGCTAGCTGACAGCTTTAAAACTTTGCCGCCTAAAGCTGACTGCTTGGAAGAAAAGCTGTCAGCTTTAATTACATTTACCAAAAATCTAAAAGATATGTGGTCGAAAACCACCGAATATGCCATCAGGGCGCTGGTTCAGGTTGCAGTGTGCAACAATGACGGACGCCGTCCGGGGTTTAAGGAAATAGCTGAATCCATCGATGCTCCGGTACAGTTTACAGCAAAAATTCTGCAAACCCTTTCGCGGGCATTGTTGCTGAAGTCAGTCAGGGGCAGGGGCGGTGGCTTCTATTTTGATCCGGCCAGTGAGGAGCTTAGGCTATCTCAGGTGCTCCATGTGCTTGAGGGAGATAAGTTTTTTTCAGGATGTGTGGTCGGATTGTCTAAATGCGATGAGAATAATCCATGTCCGTTGCATTATGAATTTATTCGTATTCGTACGCAACTGGTTGACCTTTCGGAGAAGGAGACTATCCAGGGATTGGCGAGAAAGATTGGCGACGGCGACGCATTGCTGAAGAGAAGTTGATCTGAAGAGAAGTTGAAAAGTTGAGATTCGAAGACCAATTCCGAATTCTGAAATTACAGATATGAGTGTGCCGGAAGTAGCCTCTCTCTTTAATTTTCAAATTAGCACATTAGCAAATTAGCACATTCTTTTAAGTTTCGAGATCTCCTCTGCCCAGATATCTTCATCCGGTGTTTCCAGGATGAGCGGCATGTTATCGAAGCGCGGATCCTTCATCAAGCGGGTAAAAAGATCCCATTCGATAGTTCCTTTACCCAGACTTTCATGCCGGTCGACACGTGAGCGAAATTCTTTTTTCGAATCATTTATATGCATGCCGGATAAATATTTGAATCCGATTTTTTCCTCGAACTCTTTAAACACGGCATCGAATCCTTCCACCGTTTTTAATTCATAACCGGCTGAGTAGGCATGCGCAGTATCAATACAAACTCCTATTCTTGACTTATCCTCAATCCGGTCAATAATAAACCGGAGGTGCTCAAATGAGTATCCAACATTACTTCCCTGGCCGGCCGTGATTTCCAGAACCGCCTTAACACCTTTGGTTTTATCAAGCGTAATATTCACTGATTCAGCAATAGTCTTCAAACACTCCTCTTCTGTAATTTTCTGAAGATGGCTCCCCGGATGGAAATTCAGCAGAGCCAGACCCAACTGTTCTGCCCGTTGCATCTCATCGAGAAAAGCAGCTCTTGATTTCTCCAGCCCTTCAGGATCCGGACTTCCAAGATTGATGAGATATCCGTCGTGAGGCAATATCTGGTTTAGAGAATAACCAAATTTCTCGCAGTTACTTTTAAAAGCTGATATGCTGGCTTCGCTAAGCGGTTTAGCCACCCATTGCCGTTGATTCTTGAGGAATAAGGCAAATGCTGTTGCTCCGATCTTATTCGCATTCACCGGGGCGTTTTCTACGCCACCTTCAGTACTGACATGGGCCCCTATATACTTCATTTTTGACTTTTTAAGGTAAACACCATTATAAATTAAAAGTTGAGATTCGAATTTAGAATTACGAATTCCGAGGTGGGAGATTCAGGGCACCATGAAGTTGTAGATCAATACTTCATGCACACTTGAATCTGTAATTTCGGCATTCGGAATTCTTCATTGGAATCTATGACTTCTTACTTCAATTCTCAATTCCTACTATAAGACCACGTCCGTAACTCCCCAGCACCACATCGCCAGTGGGCATCTGTATCTTGATATCATCAATCGCCACCGGGATGAGTCCGGGTGCCCGCATCCAGGTTTTTCCGGCATCCTTGCTGATCAATAGCCCATTATGAACTCCGCAATAGAGCCAATCAGTATTAATCGGATGTTCGGCAAAACCGCGGATCACGGCTTCGGCTGGCATGGTGGTGGTCAGTGATTCCCAGGTCTGACCGTAATCGGTGCTACGGAAAAGGTAGGGTTTCAGGTCGTTGGCCTCATAATACCTTGCACATGCCACATAAACCGTACCTGCGCCGCTAACTGAGCAAATCAGCCGGGTGAAAAATCGGTCGGAAGGCATCGGCAGCTTGTCGGAAAGATTGATCCAGCTCTGACCTCCATCGCGGGTCATCTGAAGATTGCCATCGTCGGTGCCGGCATATATTACCCCTGGTTTTAAAGGCGATTCGGCTAAAGCAGTTATCGATGCATATGGTTTTAATACCGGTTTCATCCCCATGATGGTCTTTTCGTTAACCGGCTCATTGCGCGATAAGTCGCCACTGATCTCACTCCAGTCATCACCCTTGTTTTCTGATTTAAAGAGCTTGTTTCCACCCATATAGAGTGCGTGCGGCGGATGCACCGAAATAATATAAGGAGTATTCCAGTTAAATCGATAAGGCGATTTTTTATCGGGATTTCTTGGCTGAACGTAATAACTTTTATTGGTGCTGAAATCGTATCGACTAATTCCGCCATATTGTGATTCACCATACGTGATATTCCGATCTGTCGGATCCAGACCGGCATAGAAACCATCTCCCCAGGAAATATTCGATATCAGGCTGTCAGGTGCAATGCTTCCATCAGCCATCGCTGCGGGTCCACCCCATACCCCGTTATCCTGCTTGCCACCGAAAATCCGGTAATCAGGACCCTGATCAACGGTGATTGCATAGTACTGGCCGATAAAAAGGTTTTTGTAAAACTCCCATTTCTGACCACCATCCTGGGTCTGATACAGTCCGCCGTCATTGCCCAGTAGCCGGTTCTGCGGATTCTTCGGATCGATCCAGAGAATATGATGATCAACATGAACATTCTTCGTGGCCATCACATTAAATGTTTTGCCCCCATCTTTGGTTTCCTGTACCATCATCCCCATCACAAATGCATTTTTTTCATCAGTCGGATTTACATAAATACGACCATACCAATAGGCAGTTGATGGTTTTTGATTGATCAGTTTCCAGGATTTGCCCTTATCCGAGGACCGGTAAAAGCCACCTTTCTTCGATTCCACACAGGCATAAATCATATCAGGTGATGATGGTGCAACAGCCAGTGCTATCCGGCCAAGGGTATCTTTGGAAAAACCTTTAGTTACTTTCTCCCAGGATTCTCCTCCATCTTCCGACCGGTAAATGCCGCTCGAGGGACCCCGCTGAAGGTGCGCCCAGGCATTTCTGTACTGTTGCCATGCCGAGGCCAAAATAGTCTTTCCGTCCGGATGAATGACCAGATCCGACATGCCGGTGTAGTCATTTATATATAGAACCTTCTTCCAGGTCAGACCACCATCCTCCGTGCGAAAAATTCCGCGCTCCTCATTGTTTCCCCAGCGAGCACCGGTGGCGGCAACATATACGACATCAGGATTTAAAGGATTTATCTGGATTTTAGCAATATGCCTCGATTCTTTAAGTCCCATGCATTTCCATGTTTTTCCGCCATCAATTGATTTGTATACCCCGTCGCCGAGCGAAGCAGCAGCCTGCTCGCCTGATGCTTCACCTGTGCCAGCCCAGATCAGATCGGGATTGGTGTTGCAAATGGCCATGTCACCTATGGCGAGGGACAATCCTGCCTGATCAAAAACCGGGGTCCAGTTTTTGCCCCAATCGGCTGATTTAAATATGCCACCGCTGGATGCCGCAACAAAAATATTTTGGGGATTATTCGAGTCAACCTCGATATCTGAGATCCTGCCGCTGTTCACGCCCGGACCGATGAAACGGTAGCATTGGGGGACTTGGGCAGCCAGCGAGAGAGACTGGAGACAGAAGACAAAAGACAGGAGACGGAAGACAGGAGACAGGAGACGGAAGACAGGAGACAGGAGACGAAGGGACCGGCGAGGGATTGACATAGCTTTGATTTAATTGAGCCGAATGTAATTAATTACCTTGAGAATGAGGGTAGGCCAAAATCGGAATGTGTTTATAGGGCAAGAGGGCAGAGAGGCAAAAAGTTGGTTAAATTCGATAGGGGGGAGATGAGATTAGGATTTATCCCAGTTTTGAATATCTTTCCGACACCTAAACTAACCGGCAATGGTGCGACATATTCTGCTTTCTGTCCGGACGACTGTAATCGGTCTGTTGTTTTTGCTTACATCAATGGCTGCAACTGCCCAAACACGCTATCTTCCAACCTGGGAATCGATCGATAGCAGGCCCACTCCTCAATGGTTTTCGGATGCTAAATTCGGCATATTCGTGTGCTGGGGCCTCTATTCAGTTCCGGCATGGAGTCCGAAAGGCCAGTATTCTGAATGGTATATGTACTGGATGAAGCAGAAGGCATTCGACGGAAAAGTGTACGACTTTCATCAGAATAAATATGGACCCGGTGTGGAATTTAAAGATTTCGCCCCCCTGTTTAAGGCGGAACTCTGGAATCCCGATGATTGGGCCGACCTGTTTCAGCGTGCCGGGGCAAAATATATTGTGTTTACTACCAAGCATCACTCCGGATATACATTGTGGCCCAGCAAGGAAGCCGAGCAGACCTGGGGCGAGAACTACAACCCGGTTAAGGTTGGGCCAAAGCGCGATCTGGTTGGTGATCTTACAACCGCCGTAAAGAAAAAAGGACTGAAAATGGGCTTGTACTATTCGTTATATGAATGGTATCATCCCTGGTATCTGAATGATTTTCATGATTTTGTATCGCTTCATTTTCATCCGCAGTTTAAAGATCTGGTTACAAGATATGAACCCGACATCCTGTGGGCCGACGGAGAGTGGGAGCAAACATCCGAGGCCTGGCGTTCCCCGGAATTGCTGGCCTGGCTGTTTAATGAGAGCAAGAATAAGCAAGTGGTGATCAACGACCGGTGGGGCAATGATTCCCGACATAAACACGGTGGATTCTATACAACAGAGTATGGTTCAGGCATGGATAATGACACACATCCCTGGGAAGAAAACCGCGGAATGGGCTTTTCATACGGATACAACCGCGCTGAAAATCTCGAAGATTACCGAAGTGCTCAGGAACTTATCCTGATGCTTGCCGATATCGTCTCCCGCGGAGGCAATTTTTGTCTCGATATTGGTCCGGCTGCCGATGGGCAGATTCCAGTGATCATGCAGGAAAGACTGGTGCAGATAGGCAACTGGCTAACGATAAATGGAGAGGCAATTTATGGAACGCGGATGTGCTCAAATCCTGTCCAATGGTCGGCCGGACAAAAACCGGAGATTAAGCGCGGAGAATTTATGGTACCTTATAATATCCTTAAAGAAACCATTCAACCCGATGCCGGTCAGGCGGTCAAGGAAATCTTCTTCACCAAAAAAGCTAATGCCATCTACGCGATACTCCCCAAATGGCCCGGCAAAAATCTTATTATCAACGATCCTGCTGTCACCCGTCACCCGTCACTTGTCACTTTTTTACAAACCGGACAGGAGCTCAAATTTCAATATCAGGGTGGAGCGTTAAGCATAGAAATGCCATCTTTCGATCCCAACGCAAAATGGGCAACCGAGGCATATGCAATTAAAATCGAAATATAATTATCACAAATATGGAACAGAAAAAGGTTTATCCGGTTTTCGCATACCGATGGGTGATACTTGCAGTATACATGTTTTTATCAGTTGTGATACAGATTCAGTGGCTTGCCCATGCCGCAGTGGCCAGGCCTGCTCAGGTTTTCTATGCCGGACAGTTTAATCCCGATGGGCTGCTGAATATTGATTTTCTGGCTTTGTTGTACATGCTGGTTTATGTAATTGTCAGCATTCCGGCTTCTTATATTATCGATACGCATGGCATCAGAGTGGGGTTGGGTATAGGTGCTGCCATAGCCGTTGTTTGCGGACTGCTGAAGGGTTTCATGGCCGAAAATTTTGTTGGGATTCTGATAGCCCAGGTAGGTCTGGCTATTGCCCAGCCATTTATTTTGAACGCTGTAACAGCTCTCACGGTCAGGTGGTTTCCACTCCGGGAGCGGGGAATGGCTGCCGGACTCGCAGCGCTGGCTCAATATCTCGGAATTATCATCGCCATGCTGGTTACTCCTCTGATGATCGGGATCAACCCTGATAACCCGGATTATGGAAGCGGATTTGGCCATATGCTGATGATTTACGGTGTGATTACGGCGATCGCCGGGATTTTATCGCTGATACTTATAAAAAATACTCCACCGGAACCTCCGGGAGATGAGTTGGTGGAACGGATGAGTTTCCGGAAAGGAATGAAACATATTCTGGGTTTGCGTGATATGCGTATTG
>CAILAQ010000345.1 GCA_903832165.1 uncultured Bacteroidota bacterium
CCCATAGAGATAATGATTAGGCATGATTTCCCGATAGGAACCAAAGAGTATCCTGTCCCATGCAAGGTTTTTATCATCAATCAACCTTGATCGCAATGGCTGCATAAAACTGGCAATCCGGCCTCTGCCTGCTTTACTCAGCAAAGTTTCAGTTAATACCGCATCACCTTCAAGCAGCCAGGTGGGTACGTGAATGCCCAGAACAATTGATTGGGCCTGATCGCCAAGAAAATATCCGGCAATCCTGGTAAATCCGGAGTTAAGGCTTTCCATCTGAGCAAAATGCCTGGTTTCATGTATCACCAGCTGTGGAATAAAATCGTTGGTTTCCAAAGCTATCGGTTGTTTTGGGAATAGCTCAATTCTCCTTGGAGCCAGAATGGAAGATCCGTTAGAAAAGGCAGCATAGGAATGCAATATCACGGGTAAATTTCTGATATCCGCTTTCATTGAAGCAGTCACAGGCTTTGAAATATCAAAAAATACCCGGCTGAATTTATCGGCAATGCCACTTTCCTCATCAGGAAAGATCAGCCTGAATCCCTTAATATTGGACTGACTCCACCTGACAGACTGAGGGTCGGCCCCCATCGAATAATACTGGGCGCGCCCGCTAAAGGGCAAAGTGACCAGAATGATTACTATGAACGGGATAATTGAAGCTATTGATTTTCTATTCACTTTGTAAAAATAGAAAACCTCGCTCGTAATTATTCTTTTTTTCCAGCCTTTTCGAGGTTTTCCATTCCATCAACATGCATGCTTCCGGCTATCTTGGCAACGGTTTTCATGTCTATGATCCCTGTCATCCAGATCATAGTACTTTCCTCTTTCCCACAACTGATCATGATGAGCTCCTTGATCACTCCTTCCTTTTCAAGCGTCAGAAACCTGACCTGGCTATTGGGTTCCTTGATTGTCATGAGCTCTTTATAATCGTTCTCCGGAATAGCAGGCTGAATTTCCTTGTAAAAATTTTTGCCTTCAATCTCACCCTGTACCGACAATATCTTAATAAAGTCAAGGTTCTTTACTGTTTTAAGGAAATCATCATTCGTTGGATTCTCGACATTGGCAAACAGCTGAAACATGTTTTTCGTGATCACAACCGATGTAAATCCATCCCGGTCTGAATATTTTTTAAAAAGTTGCTCAATGACTTTATTCTGGGCAAAAACACCAGTCGCCATGATGAGCAATACGATGAGAAGGGAGTATTTTTTCATAGTTGCAGATTTTTTATTTTTTTATTTTACCGAATTCAGACAGGCTTTTTGTTGCCTTATCCAGTGAATTGAGCTTATTCAGCGGCTCAGTAGCTTGATTCAGTTTGCCAAGTCCGGATAGTTGAGCCGTTCCCTGATTAAATAATTTAGAAACCGTTTCAAGAGCTTGCCTCGATTCAGCATAGGCAACTTTTGGGTCTGTAACCAATTCGGATTGATTATCACTCGAGATAAAAACAAAGGTGGACGCCAGAATCAGAAGACCTGCAGCAATACTTATTGACAGGTATACGATCCTTCGACTTCCATTTGACTGAAGCCGTTGTACTTTCTTCAGAGTTCTCAGAACTGACAGTTCCAGGTCTTCCGGCACCGGAATATCTTCATTCTTCATCGAAGTCACCGCCTCAAAATGAAGCTTATCGGCATCGAATTCCCGATCAACCGGACCATTCAGAAAATACTGTTCAAGATCGGCCTCTTCAAGCGAGGTTGTCGATCCATCATAATATTTCTGCAATAAGATTCTTATTTCGCTCGTTTTCATAACCATACATTGTTGCCAGGACTTGCCTGACCTTGTTCCTACCCCTTGATAAAATTACGCGAACAGTTCCATCCGCAATACCGAGTGCTTTTCCTATTTCTTCATTCGTATAACCCTCAAGGTCTCTCATCCTTATTACTGACCTTTGAGGTTCCTGCATTTCATCAATCGCCTTTTTGACAATATTCACAGAATTACTGATTTCCAGACTACGGTCCGGCGGAGTTTCATTACCAGGCCGATTGCTGAAAAACTCCTGCACATCCAGGCTGACAGTCCTTTTGAGCTTGATACGATCGAGGCAATGATTACGCATGATCCGGATAGAAAAGGCTTCTATATTGTTGACTGAGACCATTTCAGCTCTTAAAGTCCAAAGTTTGACAAAAACATCCTGAACGGCATCCTTCGAATCCTCCTGGCTACCCAAAAACCGGAATGCATACCGGTAAAGCTGCCGGTTCATGGGAACTACTTTCTCGTTGAATTCTTGCGCTGTCATCAATACCTAGACGAATAAGGCCCGGTCTTGTTACAAGAAATGCCAATAAACTTAAAATTTGCGCATTCCCGTGATTACCAGTGGGAAATTCACTACAGAGGATCCTGCGAAAACTCCATATCCACCCTTTACGTTCGTAAAAACCTGAACAGGCTCAGAAAATGGATTTCCATGGGCATTCTGATATTCCTCATTGCTGATTGCATACAAATAATAAGAAGGATCAATCTGTTCCATCTTTACAGTAAGCCAGACAGTATCCGATTCAAAGAAAGAGTAATCAGACACGCCGAATTCAACAGATTTTGTAAGGCCATTGAATAACAAATCATCGCAATACAGTTTACCTTCAAAATTATGAAATTCATCCTTTACAGGACCTTGTGAACTTTTATACAAATAGGAATTGCGCGTAACTTTGTGGCCGGTGTAGGTCATCGTGGCATAATCAAATTCCTTTACCGTAACAGCAACTCCAAAACCATAAATATTTTTATCTCCAGCCGGATCCTGAAATTTTAATGTCACACGGAGTTCCTGAGAACCCCATTGTGTTGTGAGGGTTGCTGTATCTGCAGAAATTAAAGGCACCACCGGAGGCAATACCGCTTCGGCTTCGATACTTTGCATTCCATTAACGGCAGCTGTCAATCGGTAGCTCTCCCCAACCTCAGGAATAAACCCAGACAAAGAATAGAACCCGCCTGAATCCTCCAGCAACTTCCCGATGAGATCATTCCCATGGAACAGATTAACGTTACTGCCTTTTATTGCAATAATGGAATCGATATCGAGAATCGAAAGACTTTTGCTCAGGTTAATCCTGACAGGTTTTTCAGGGCTAATCAGCCCATTGACCACTATTTTTCTCTCTTTATCAGGAACAGAAATATCGATAACCTTTTCGCAGGATATCAGGCCTGCAAAACCAATAACGGCAGCCATCAGCAATCGGAACCGGAAATTTTGATTTTCCATGATTATTTAATCTTAAAGCTGTAACTGATCGAAGGAATAAGCGGGAATAAGGAGTATTGCTTAAGTACTCTTTTAAAAGTCACTGAATTATCAGTTTTATTAGTGAGGGCTTGAGTTGAGAACTGCAAATAAAATGGATTCTTGCGGTTATATAAATTATAAGCTCCGAATGACCAAACACGCTGACCCCATTTGGTTAATTTCTTGAAATTAATCCCGATGTCCAGGCGGTGATAAGCTGGCATTCTGTATGAATTCCTATTTTCGAAAGCTTCGATGCCGTTAAAATACTGAAAATCGTAAGAGAAGCTGGAAAGTGAGGCATACTTCTCAAGGGGCAGTGTAACGGCATTTCCTGTTCCATATACCCAGGTAATGCCGATATCTATATCATCTGTAATGCTGTGGTTCAGAACAATAGAAATATCATGCCTGCGATCGTATCGGTATGGGAACCATTCTCCAAAGCTGATGTTTTCAAATTTTCGTTCACTCCAGGAAAGAGTATATCCTATCCATCCTGAAGTTTTACCCATCTGCTTTCTAGCAAGGATTTCGAAGCCATATGCCCTTCCCTCGCCGATTTCAATCTTATCCTGCCAGTCATTTTCGAAGGAAAAGAAACTTGCCCCCTCTTTGTACTCTATCAGGTTTTTCATTGCCTTATAATAACCCTCAAGGCTTATCTCAATACCTTCGGTGGGATCATAAACCAGGCCAAAGGCATATTGGGTAGCTCTTTCCGGCCTGATCTTTTCGGTAGCCGGTAGCCAGAGATCTGTTGGCAAACCGATTGTTGAATTGGTCAGCAGGTGAATATACTGGCTCATCGTTGTAAAAGCAGCTTTTACCGACAATTTTTCATTGATCAGGTATCTCGCTGATATTCTGGGCTGCAAGGAAGTATATGTCGAATCACTCACTTTGAAACCAGAGAAATGAAGGCCGATATTGGCTTTTAGCCGAGGTGATATATTCCAGTCATCTTCAATAAAAATGGCACCTTCATGAGCATAGATATTTTTGTTGCCAAAAGTGGTATCAATCCCGATAGAATTCTCTTTCAGGGATAAAACACTGACTCCCGGTTTGAAAGTGTGATATATCTGATTATAGCCGAAGCGAATAGTATGGTTAGGATCAGGTAGATATTCAAAGTCTATTTTACCTGCCAGGTCAACAATTCCTGAATTGTAAGCAAATTGATACTTGTGCTCCAAGACATTATCATTCTTTTGCTGATCAAGCATGGAGGTGATGAAATTATATTTACTGTAGGTAAACGTGGTATTAGCAAATAATTTTGGAGTGATAACATAATTCCACCGGATGGCGGCGGTAAGGTTTCCCCAGCCAAGGCCGGCATTACTCTGCGTTTCGAAGCTCTGACCCTGAACCTCACCTTTATCTCCGGAATTCAGATAAGCTTTGTCCTGACCGGAATAAGCACTTAAAAACAGCCGGCTCTTATCTGAAAATTTATGATTCACCTTTGCATTCAGGTCATAAAAATAGTAGCCAGCATTAAAGTTGCCACCTCCTTCTCGACTTGCTACTGCTCTGATAATGGGCTGTGAAAGCACATCAATATAGGTTCGTCGACCAGAGACAATAAACGAGGTTCGATCCTTAATAAGAGGGCCTTCGATGGTGAGTTTACTGGCAATAATGCCAACACTTCCCTCCGCACTGAATTTTTTATTGTTGCCGTCACGCATGCGGATATCTAAAACCGACGAAAGCCTTCCGCCGTAACGTGCCGGGAATCCTCCCGTAATGAGTTTGACATTCTGGATGGCGTCCGGGTTAAATACAGAAAAAAAGCCAAAAAGGTGGTTGGCATTGTAAACAGGAACCCCATCAAGAAGAATAAGATTTTGATCAGGCCCCCCACCCCTGACGTAAATCCCACTGGTACCTTCATTGCCGCCTTTAACACCAGGAAGCAACTGCAGGGCTTTCAACACATCTACTTCGCCTAATAACATGGGAAGACTTTTTATCTCCTTTGAGCTTAATTCAGTCATACTCATTTGAGTACTCCTGACAGCCGACTTAGCCTTGTCGGCACTGATGGTTACTTCACTGAGTTTGATAACAGGTTCAAGCCTCACATTTATCAGAGTATCCATTTTCAGGTTGAAGACGACAACCACAGCCTGATACCCGATATAGGAAAAATTCAGCTTCACGGGGCCGGCAGGAAGTGTGAGACTATAAAAGCCAAAGGCATTGGACGCAATGCCTTTCATCGACGAAGTTTCATAGACATTGCTGCTTATCAGTTTTTCTCCTGTCTGACTGTCTTCAATAGTGCCTCTGACAGTAAATCGTTGAGCAAAAACTGATAACGAGATCAATATCAATAAAATCGCTAAAGCAAATTTCTTCATAGGAATTGTGTTTTAGTGTTCCTCAGTCCCTGTAAAGAAGGGTGTAAGTGCCTCAATCAGGTCTCTCGGCGGACGAATCGGCTTCCGAGTGGCAGCATCAGTAAAAACAAGATGAACCTCACCTTCGTTGATCAGTTCACCAGCTTCATTGAATATTTCATGATTGAAGGTAATTTTTGCAGTGGGGAGTTTCCTCAGCATAGTCCTGATCGTGATAAGTTCATCATATGCAATTGGTCTGAAATAGTTACAAACCATTTTCACAACAGGCATCATGATTCCCCTGGTCTCGAGATCACGATACGTCATCCCCACTTTCCTGATCATTTCCGTTCTGCCGATTTCATAAAACTCAGCATAGCGGCCATAATACACATATCCCATCTGGTCAGTTTCGCCATATCGGATACGTTGCTGAAAATCGCATGTATACATATTCAAGATCGGATAAATTCTGCAAAAAGATCGTAATCATCAGCTTTAGTAATCTTTACCTGATAAAAACCACCATGTTTTGCTTCACCGGAAGTCAAAGGTATGAGAATTTCATTATCCACTTCCGGAGAGTCATATCTTGTACGACCCACATAATATTCACCATCGGTACGGTCGATAATAACTTGAAATTCCTGTCCGATGCGGCAACTGTTCATGTCGGCTGAAATTTGCTGCTGCAATTCCATGAGCCTGGAATATCTTTCCTGCTTAACCTCTTCAGGTACGTCATCTGTAAGCAAATCGCCTGATCGGGTGCCCTCCTCGGGCGAATAGGTGAAGACTCCGAGCCTTTCAAATCTGGTTTCTTTGACAAAATCCAGCAGTTGTATGAAATCTTCCTCAGTCTCTCCCGGATGGCCAACCAGAAAGGTTGTCCGGATGGCTGCATGAGGGATTTTTGTCCGGATTTCTTTAATGAGTCTGTATGTTTCTTCCTTTCCATACCCCCTGTTCATCATCTTCAGCATATTATCGCTGATATGCTGGAAGGGGATGTCGAGGTAATTGCAGACTTTATCATTTGACTGCATAAGATCAAGTAGTCCTGCGGGAAAATTGGCGGGATAAGCGTAATGAAGCCTGATCCACTCAACACCTTTGATTTCGGAAAGTCCACTGACCAGCGGAACGAGCATGCTTTCATGGTAAAGATCCTTACCATAATAGGACAGGTCCTGAGCAATAAGCAGAATCTCTTTAACACCCTTTTTAGCCAGAAAAGACGCTTCCTCAATAATATCTTCCATCTTTCTTGACACATGCGTACCCCTGATGTCAGGAATAGCGCAAAAGGAGCAATTGCGGCTACAACCTTCAGAGACCTTGAGATATGCATAATGCGAGGGGGTCGACGTCACCCGGTGATTAAGTATTTCCGGGTTAAAGGCAAGGTTAAGTGAGTTCACGATTTCCGGAATCTGTTCTACACCAAACCATGCATCAACTTCAGGTATTTCGTTTACAAGTTCGCCGCGATATCGCTGTATCAGGCAACCCATTGCATAGATTTTGCTTATTTGCCCGTTCTTTTTTGCCTCTACCGCCTCTAAGATTGTATTAACGGATTCCTCCTTGGCATCAAGTATAAAGCCACACGTGTTAATTACAAGGATATCGGCATTCACTCTGGCCGGATCGAGTCGGGTTTTTATTCCCTGGGAACGGAGCTGGCTCATAAGTTTCTCGGAATCGACAAGATTCTTTGAGCAGCCCAGATTTATGATATCAAC
>CAILAQ010000346.1 GCA_903832165.1 uncultured Bacteroidota bacterium
CGCTATTACCAGCATCTCGAAATTATCTGTAGTGAGCACTTCCTCACGGCTGAAGGCCCCAAGCTTGCCTCCGCAGATAGTAACATTTTTAAAACCGATAGACTTCAGCAGCCAGGTAATCTCAGACGGAACATAGTATCGCTCATTGCAGTTAAGCATCTTTTTATTCCCCATATCATCAGTCATTTCATAGGTGGAGAACTGGCGAAATGTCATGAGATCAAATCTTACATTATCTGTCTCCCCCATTGAATCACCTGTTGCAAGAAAATCTTTTACCGAGTGATACAGAGGGAACAGTCCGCTCAATGTTGTGAAAATAAATTTCCCATTATCATTCAATGAGTTAAAGGCATTTTGCAAGATACGGAAGTTCATTTCATCCGTTTCCATCAGCGGAAAAGCTCCTTCGCAGATCATGATAGCAAGATCGAATTCACCTTTAAAATCAAAGTCCCGCGCATCCTTCCTGAAAAAGGGGATCTCGAGATTTCGTGATGCTGCGTTATTTCTTGCTTTTGCCAGCTGGGCTTCAGATAAATCAATTCCTCATACCATTGTTTCATTTTTCCCTCCTGAAGCGCAGGCGCTCCTCTTTAGTCATTTTTTCAGTTGCATATTGGATAATCAGCCGTGGTGCGGTGTTCTTATGTTTTTCCAGAAATTTCTCC
Source organism: uncultured Bacteroidota bacterium (assembly GCA_903832165.1). Classification (GTDB taxonomy): domain Bacteria; phylum Bacteroidota; class Bacteroidia; order Bacteroidales; family UBA12481; genus UBA12481. The sequence goes on from CAILAQ010000346.1 coordinate 672, forward strand.
GTTACCTCCCGGTTAACTTTCCAGGACTCGCGAAGAAACCATCCTGTTCCCTGATGCACCTCACGTTCCGGATCGGTCATCAGCGGTTCGATAAAATCAAACAAAATATTTATATCAGGAGTGGTCTTCAACGATTTGATCAGGGTAACCGGAACGCAGCGACGCTGAAATTTAAACTCGGAGATCAGCCAGGGAATAAAGTTATCAATGGTGATAACCTTTTGCTTAACCAGATCAGGCAAAATCCACATACCGAGCATATCAGCATGTGCCCAGTTATGTATCCCAAAAACAAACCAGCCTTCGATGGCATGAAAAACTGCGGGAACATAATTTTTCTTCCGGTATTCGAGCATCATCAGGACAAATCCGGTTTCTTCATATTTTTCGGATAACACCAGATCAGGGGCAGCCTCAAGAATCATTGGAATAGTAACAGTTTTATCAGCCAGCAACTCCTTTACTTTGGCTTCCACCAGTCCATTTGCCAATCCGTAGGCATTAAAATCGCCCTTGAAATAGCGGCTGTACTTTAACACGTTGGCCGGATCTGCATTTATCAGGCAAAACTTACGGATTTCGACGATCAACTCCTTGTAATTCATAGCTTTCAGCTTAATTAGTGACCTCTTAAGCAAAGATATGAAAAACCGCTATTTTTATAGGTATTCAACTCATTCCAAAAAGCAATCCCACATGTATGCGCATTTGCTAAAATTTTCAGCTTTCCTCTTTCTCATGATCCCGTTCGCAGGAATAAAAGCGCAGAAACCAAAGGTAAAATTCATTGATAATTCACCAGGATATGATATTGCCGCCTACTATTTTCCGAATTACCATAATGATGATTCACGGAATCAATTACGCTATGGCAAAGGGTGGTCGGAATGGGAATTGGTGAAGAATGCACAGCCCCGTTTTGATGGTCACAAACAGCCCAAAATCCCTCTCTGGGGCTATACCAATGAGTCGGATTCTGATGTCATGGAAATGAAGATCAACGCCGCATCAAAATATGGCGTCGATGTTTTCATTTACGATTGGTA
>CAILAQ010000347.1 GCA_903832165.1 uncultured Bacteroidota bacterium
CTCTTACCGATCAGATCCGGAGGTCGAGTCGCTCAGTTTGTGCCAATATTGCTGAAGGCTACAGGAAACGAGATTACCAGAAGCTATTTATATTGAAATTGGCGGATTCTGATGGCGAATGCAGTGAAACTATAGCTTGGCTTGACTTTGCAAAAGAATGCGGATTTCTGACCAAAGAAAAACATTCGGAACTTATAGCCCAGAACGATGAAATAGGCCGGCTGCTTGGTTATATGATTCAGCATTCAGAGAAATTTCAATAAATGCCTACTACCTACTGCCTACTGCCTACTGCCTACTGCCTACTGCCTACTGCCTACTGCCAGGTCTTTCTCGAGCTCTTCGAGTGATCTGCCTTTTGTTTCTACGAGCATCCTTTTAACAAAGGAGTAACCGAGGATGCAGATAATGCCGTACAACCAGAAAGTTCCGGAAGCCTTCAGCGTGCTGTTGAGGATCGGGAAGGTCATAGTGAGGATGGTGCAACCCACCCAGAGAGAAAAAGTTGCAATGGACATTGCTGTTGCGCGTATACGGTTAGGGAAAATTTCCGAGAGCAGCACCCATGTCACGGGCGCCAGAGTGGTACCGTAGACAGCGATTGCCATTAATACGAGGATCAGGGTTGGCAGGCTCAATAATTTCAGTGATTCGGGATCTTTATTGATAAACAGGAATGCGGCGCCCATCAAGGCATAGATAACTGTCAGGCCTGCGGTTCCAATCAGCATGAGGGTTTTACGGCCGATTTTATCAACCAGTGCCATACCAACGAAAGTAAAAATAAGGTTAACAACGCCGGTGAGTAAAATAGTAAACAGAACATTTGTTTTATCGATTCCGGCGGCGGAGAAAATATCGGTAGCATAATTATAGATCACATTGATACCGCACCATTGCTGAAGGACGGCCAGTACGATTCCGATCATGAGTATACGTGGCATTCCTTTTTCGAACAGATGCTTAAGGTTTACTTTCCGGGTTTCATTGACCAGCGAGGCTTCAATTTCGGCGAGTTCAGTTTTTGCAAATGACAGGGATCCGATTTTCTTCAGCACGCGGCCTGCGCTTTCGGATCTCCCTGATTTTGCAAGCCATCTGGGGCTTTCTGGGAGAAAAAACGACATCAGGAGGAACAGTCCGGCCGGGAAAGCGCCTGCCAGAAACATCCACCGCCAACCGTGAGCGGCCATATCGCCAGCCCATTGCACACGGGCAGAATCGATGAGGGAAGGATCGGCCGGAGCATGAAAACGGCCTATCCAGTAATTGGTCATCTGGGCTGCAAGAATCCCAATTACGATAGTCAGCTGGTTCAGGCTAACCAATCGACCGCGGTAAGCCGATGGGGAAACCTCAGCAATAAACAGCGGTGAGAGCATGGATGCCAGGCCGATTCCGATTCCGCCGATGATCCTTGCTGTCATGAATCCTCCGAAACCATTAAAAACGGGGTTATTGCCACCAAACCACCATGACTGGTCGATGGAACCCACCCATATTGCGGAGATAGTAAATAGAAATGCCGAGATTACCAATGGTTTTTTCCGGCCAAAACGGTCAGCGATCCATCCCGAGACCATAGCACCAATGAGGGTACCCCACAAGGCGCTGCTCATGGCAAATCCCTGGAGCCATTCAAACCTGACTGAAGCTGTTCCGGCTTTTGCGGCGGACCACAGTTGGGAATGAGCAACAAAATAAGATTCGTAATGAGGCTGAGCTCCTCCGATCACCACCCAGTCATATCCAAACAGGAGTCCTCCGAGAGCGGATACGAGGGAAATAAAAAGCACATAGGAAAAGTTGATCCGGCTGGTCTTCATTAGTCATAGAATTTGCATGGGAAGATACAAATTTACGGCAGAGAAGATTCGGGCATCAAGGTGATTATGTATTCTGATAAAGGAAGCGTTTGATCTTTTTGGTGGCTGTTTTCTCGAACGGCGTATCCTGGATGA
>CAILAQ010000348.1 GCA_903832165.1 uncultured Bacteroidota bacterium
CCTCCTCCTCCTCCAACGCTGGCTGGTCAATATTGCCGACAGGTTTTCGGAGATTAACCACCGGCTTGGTGCGAAGGATAAAATCATAGGCACCTTGCTGACTTTTCTCATTTTCGTCAGCCACTGGATTCCATTTTGCAAATTTTACAAGATCCGATAGCTCAAGCAATGCTTTAAGCTCCTGCCGTATTCCCTCTTTAATATGGCCATTACGTGTAAAGTCGCGAATGATATCCTCGGTTGTTTCTTCCATGGCCGGAACGCCGAAACGCAGTTCTATGTATTGTCTGATAATATCAGTTAACCTGCTGTAGTATAATTTGATTTTTCCTTGCTGCCAAAGTTTTTCCCTTACCAGCTCATCCAGCTGTTCAAGCGCGATTAAATGTGCAGGGATTTGTGGTGGAGCAGGCTTTTCAGCAAGGGTTAAAACTTGTTTCTTCTTCTTTATGTACCGGATGTATAATATAATAATTGCAAGAATCAATAACCCGATAATCAAATATGGCAAAATCTCAATAAAGGTAATCTTGATTTCGTATGGGGGCTTTATATCGGTTATCCCTTTGGTCGTATCAACAGGCATTCCGAAAACTTCCAGCGGAAGCGCACTGGTAAGGAGGCTGTCTTTACTGTTGTTGAAACGGAATTTAAATGGAGGAATAACGTAATATCCAGTATCAAAGGATGTTACAAGTAGCCTTTGCCTGATTTTCAGAATTTGATTCATTCGGCTGAATGTGTCGGGTTTGGAGGCAGATAATACCTCGATTTTGCCGGCCAGTGAATCACCGCAGACTGGAAAGTCAACCTTAAATCCCTCACGCTGCTCAAGTGTAAACCATAGATTCACCTGGTCACCTATAAGGATTCTTGTAGTATCGAGTTTGGCATTTACCTTGATATCCTGCCCCAATGACGGAAGGGTTACCAAAAACAGCAGGATGACACTGAAACGGTATTTCATCTTCTGCCTCTCTTTTTAAACAGCTGGATTAACGGACTGACATAATCCTGGGTTGTGAGCAGACTAATGTAATCGATGCCGCCTGAGCGAAAAACGGACTCCAGCTCAGTTTGAACCTTAATCCACCAGTTGTCATAATAGAGTCTGATTTTTTGACTGGAAGTATCGATCCAGCCCGATTTCCGGGTTTCCGGATCAAGCATCCTGACCAGTCCGATATCAGGCAGGCGACGCTCACCAGGATCAGTGGTCTGCAAAACGATCAGATCATGTTTCCTGTTAGCAATTCTGAGTCCATCTCTCAATGGAGTCAGGTCGTCCAAGGATTTAAGCATGAAATCAGAGATTACGAATACAGTTGATCTCTTTTTGATCGCGTGGGTAAGGAATCTCAGAGCCTCAGAGATATTGGTCCCGCGGCTTTCAGGCTTGAATTCAATTAATTCCAGGATAATTCGCAAAATATGCTTCTTTCCCTTTTTAGGAGGAATGAATTTTTCAACTTTATCAGAGAAGAAGATAACCCCGATTTTATCATTATTCTCAATCGCTGAAAATGCCAGAACAGCAGCCAGTTCAGTCATCAGCTCGCGCTTAAGCCTGTTTCTGGTCCCAAATTCATTGGATCCTGAAACATCAACGAGAAGCATGACTGTTAACTCCCTCTCTTCATCAAAAACCTTTATATAAGGTTTGTTAAACCGGGCGGTTACGTTCCAGTCGATGCTCCTTATCGGGTCGCCGTACTGGTACTCGCGAACCTCACTGAATGTCATACCCTGACCCTTAAAAGCACTATGGTACTGACCAGCGAAGATATGCTGTGAAAGTCCACGGGTCTTTATCTCGATCCTTCTGACCTTACTAATTAATTCTGCCGCTATCATTGATAATTAAATAGCTTTTATCAAGGAACTTCAACCTGGTTTAAGATTCCTGTGATAATATTGTCACTCTTAATGTCATCGGCTTCAGCTTCATAAGTGAGCCCAATTCTGTGCCTTAAAACATCGTGGCAAACCGCCCTGACATCCTCCGGAACAACGTATCCCCTTCTTTTTATAAATGCATATGCTTTTGATGCGTAAGCAAGAGAAATACTCGCTCTTGGGCTGCCACCGAATGAAATATATCGCTTGTAATCCGGCAGTTTATAATTGGCAGGTTCCCGGGTGGCAAATACTATATCGATAATGTATTTCTCAATCTTCTCATCCATGTAAACCTCTTTTACCACATTTCTTGCACGAAGAATGGCATCGGTTGATAAAACCTTGTTCGCCTGGGGGAAATCCTTGGCCAGATTCTGCCTCATGATCAGGGTTTCCTCATCTTTTTGAGGATAATCGATGACCACCTTCAGCATGAACCGGTCCACCTGAGCTTCGGGCAGGGGATAGGTTCCTTCCTGCTCAATTGGGTTCTGGGTTGCCAGGACCAGGAATGGCTCCGGCAGGGTATAACTATGGGTACCAATTGTTACCTGACGTTCCTGCATGGCTTCAAGAAGAGCACTCTGGACTTTTGCCGGAGCGCGATTTATTTCATCGGCCAGGATGAAATTGCTGAAGATCGGACCTTTCCTTACGAGAAAGTCCTCATTCTTTTGGCTATAAACGAGC
>CAILAQ010000349.1 GCA_903832165.1 uncultured Bacteroidota bacterium
TAATATTTGGATAAGTTATGTGATCACCAAGCGACTAAGCGATTTAGTTGCATTGGTTCAAGATCACCAGTTAGCTGTTATTACTTGTCAGACCTTGGTTGCAGAAATTCAGGACGTGTTATCCCGACCAAAGTTTAAGAAATACATTAAGATATCCGATATAAAAGAAGTAATCGCGATCCATTTGAAGCTTTGCCTGATAGTGGGAACTGAAGAAACTGTAACCCTGCTCTCTGATCCGAAAGATAATTTTCTGTTAGATTTATACAACAAAGGAAAAGCCACAATACTGGTTAGTGGTGACAAGGAACTGCTCAGGGAGGCAGGTGAATTAAACTTCAGGGTTATGACTTTGAGTGAGTTTGAACTGACATTCGGCCATTAATCTAACAACGGCAGCCATATTTTTACCGATCCCGATACAAATCGTACGGCGGGGTCCAGGGCAATCTCAAGACGGTGATACTTGATATCCATGCCACTTTGCGCGTGCAGCGCAGGTGCCATCATCGAAAGCAATAGTAACAGTTTGCGGAACATTTGATAAAGTTCAATCCTTTTCTTTCTTCCTTAAATTCGTTTCATGTAGCTTCCGATATACTTCACCACGTGAAAGAAGAAGTTCGAAAATGACAGTTTCTTCCACGAACCTAAAAACCAGAATTAATCGGTAATTACCCATCTTTATGCGATAGGAATTTTGAAAACCAACCATCTTTATACTGTTGGTCAAATCTGCCATATCTTTTGCAAGTATAACCTCAGAAATGATTCTTTGCAAGGATATTTTATACTTACCCGTAAGTTTATAGGCTGCTTTTACGAATTGTTTGGAATATTCAACTTTCATACTCCCAACCATTTTTCAAAGGACGCCTTTTCATCGGAAGAAACAATTTCCTGACTTTCCGGATCCTTCAGGAATTCACGATAGATTGTCTCTTCAGTAAGCATTTTGGCTTCGTAATCTAAAATAGTTTCAATAAAGGCTTTAAGATTCTTGCCATTGGCGGAAGCTAAAATTGACAATGCGCGAAAGGTATCCACCGACAGATCAATGTTTTTCCTCTTTTTGTTGGCAGATGTAGTTGCTCTCATAATTTTTTCTGTAAATATACACCATGTATATGAGATATACAAATTTGATATTTGTAGTCTTCAGTACTCAGTTCTCAGTCTGTAGTCCGCATCTGGCACCTCCCGTGCCCGCAAAAGCGTTCTTCCAGAATGCATCCAACGTAGTATTCCTTCTCTGTCATCCCCGCGAACGCGGGGACCTTTACACTGTCGTACCGCCGTTACTGAGAGCATCTTTCCGCTGCCGTACCGGGTTCAGCAATTAGCACTAACCACGGAGTCACGGAGAACACAGAAAAACACGGAGTTTGCTTAAAGATAGTAACTTGATAATCAGGACACTTTGGTTTTCAGAGATCCACGGAACTCTGAAAAAGTCAACTTCCGTGCACACTTGATCCTCCTCAAAGGACGGCTCCAACACGCCCCCTGACCGTTATTTTTGTTTATATTTGTAGTCCAAAAATGGAGGAATGTAATCATGGAAGCGATTTATAAACTAAAGGCAAATGAGATCGATAATAATTTGATGGTTACCATAAAAAAACTATTCAGTGGTAAAGAAATTACTATTTCTATAACTACTGAACCCGACGAAACAACTTATCTGACGATGAACCCGGCAAATGAAAAACATTTGAAGGAAAGCATGGCTGAGGAACCTTCAGTCCGTTTCACACCCGAGGAATTTAACAAAGCGGTAAGCAAATTATAGCTCTTCGGAGAATTTTTTCAAAAATATATGCACTGATTGAAGAATCCTCACGTACGCCATTTAAGGGAAACGGGAAACCTGAGCCATTGAAGTATCAGTTAAAAGGGTATTGGTCGCGCAGAATTTCCGAGGAACATAGACTCGTTTACGCGGTAAATGAAAACGAAATTCAAATAGTATCCTGTAAATACCATTACCAGGAGTGAAAGGTAGGTCCAAAGCGTTCTTCCAGCAGTCAACTTCCCTGCCCACTTGATCCTCCTCCTTCGGAATTCGGAATTGGTCCTCGAATCTCATCATTGGTTCTCCAATCTCATCCTTCTAAAGACTCTTTGCTCAGAAATTCCCTGAGCGTGATGTGCTTTATACCCTCATAGGACGAGGTACCCTGCGGATCCATTGAAACTACCCATTTGGGGTGATTGTCCTTGATTGAAAGCAGATTGCCGAATTCTCGCATAACAGTGCTTTCAGATTCAAGAAGATAAGTGGCCTGGATGTATATTTTTTCGTTATTCTTCTCTCCGATAAAGTCAACTTCTACCTTACCTGA
>CAILAQ010000350.1 GCA_903832165.1 uncultured Bacteroidota bacterium
CCAGGTCATATACACCGGCACTGTGCTGCATGAGCTGCTCAATAGTTATCTGTTTTTTATAGGGAATATCCCATGCGCCTGTAGAAGGTACATAACTGATATTGCTTCCCGGTATGTTGCCGGTGATCTTATCCTTGATATTCAGCCAGCCATCTTCCTGCATGTTCAGTATGGCCGCAGAAGTTATGTTCTTTGTATTACTCGCGAAACGAAAATAAGTGTCCCGGGTGAGGGGCACCTCATTGTCCGGCACCGATGAAACAAAGATTTCTTCGGTAGGTGTGGTAATTAAAATATTCAGGGAGGGTATCCTTTTCCCGGAAGTGTTTTCCAGGGCCTGCCTCAGGCTATCCACCACATTAAAAACCTTCTTATAATTTTCAGATTCAATAGCTTCCTTTTTACATCCGATGGTCAGAATGGTAATTGCCAGGGAAATAAATGCGAAAATCTTTCCAGTTTTTATCATTTTCTGAATATTAAGTGTAGGTGGCTATGATTTTGTCTCCTATTTCTTCCGGACGAATTTGTAATACCAGTTATTCTGATATTGAATGATCAGTGAATCCTGGTCCAGCTTAGTCAGATCGTAATCCGTAAAGAGCTTAGCAAGCATCGGCTCCACATAAATCTTTTTGTGCAGCGAAAGGTCATCTGTCCAATACCAGTATCCCGAGGAGGCTTCAGCTACATGGTCCTTTTCATAGGAGGTGGTCAGTATCCCGAAATCCTCAAGTACCATAGCTAAATGATAAGGGGTTTTGTAAACCTCCTTTGTCCAGGTAGGTGGTCCATAGTGGGAATAGTGACTCTGATAAGTCTGCGAGGTTAGCGTATCACCAGTATATTTAAAAAATACCGAGTCGTTGGTTTTTTGCAGAAATTCTGTCATCACCCATGTTCCCAAAATTTCTGACGGGTACTGGGGAACTGTTTTTTCAATGACCTGATTTTCAGGCAAGGGGTTGCCGGTTCTGATGAAACGAACCCTCATGTACATAGACCAGGCGCCCATTGCCTGACGGACTTCAACCTCCAGCTCACTCCCGGTTAGTTTGATGACTTTGAAAACTTCCACCATGTCACCGCCCCAGAACCGCATGCGGATTTTCAGCAAAGATTTTGAGTAGGAGGAGCTTAACCATTTCCAGTTTGCCGTGTATCTGAGCGTATCATTGTTCCAGTAATCCTCCCCGGCAACCAGTTCATCATAGGAGAAGGTATCCCCCTGGATGTTGAGGAACAGATGGCCATTTTTTGTGTAAGGGTCCCTTTTTCTGTCCCGATATTCAATGATCAGCCCGTTTTCGAATTTCTGAGCTGTATCGTTGCCCATGATCTTTACCCCATCAACCAGTTGCCAGTTTCCCGGCAGGCAACTGTAGCAAATGGCAGATTCCTTATCGGTGGGCAAATCCTTCCTGCAACCGGCCGCGAATAAAATGATCGATAACCAGAAGAATATTTTAATTCGGATGTTTTGCATTTTCATCGTAAAAGTACAGAACATTTAAATCTTTGATTCCTAAAATATTTCGCCATGTCCCCCAATATATTAAGCTGAATCTAAACTTTATGGAGGCCAACTTGTTACATTTTAAACACCTAAAAACAGAATCATGAAAAAGAATTTCTTTCTGACAGCATCACTTGCAATCTTCTTTTCGTTGATGTTTTGCTCATTACCGGCGCAAACAACTTCCGGCACAGTTAAAGGAGAAATCAGTGAAGCAGTAAAATTATGGAATACGGTATGTAAAGCCGGAAATACAAACCAATTGATGTCCCTGTATGACAATTCTGAAAACATCATGTTAGTGGGTTCCGACAGTGCGGAAATCTGGAAAGGTAAAGATCAGATCAAGGGGCATGTAATTGAAGTTTTTGCACATAGCAGTTTTTATTGGGAAATGAACCGGGTTGATATTGATAGCAATGGTGATACGGCCTGGGCAGTTGTCGACGGAACCATGGTGATAAAAACCGATACCGGAGAAACCATGAAAACACCATATCGGTTCACCAATATTTACGTTAAGCGAAATGGCACCTGGAAGTTGAAGATTTTTCACGGTTCGATCCCCAAAGCAGGATAACGCCCACATTTCTAAAATAAAATCGAAATGGAATTTACAAGACGCAAAAAAAAGCAGTCTGATCAGCTGCTCTTTCTCGGGGTTCTCTTGTTTTTATTTGGATTACTCATTGGCATATTTGTTCCGATGATGAAAAATCCAAGAATGGGACTTTCTGCTCATCTCGAAGGGCTTATGAATGGAATGTTTTTAGTCCTGCTGGGACTTTTCTGGAATAAACTTCTACTAAATAACAAATGGTTAGCCACTGCATTCTGGCTGACTCTTTATGGTTCTTTCGCAAACTTTGTGGCGGTATCGATTTCAGCCATGACCGGAGCCGGAAAAATGATGCCTATAGCGGGCGGCAAGGAAGGCGCTTCATTTGTTGAAGGACTGATTTCATTTCTTCTTGTTTCGCTTTCTCTTGCAATGGTTTTTGTTTGTCTGATCTTACTCTCAGGACTTATAAGATACATAAGGCAGCAGGCTGATTTTAACAGGAACTAACCGCTGCCGTTCAAACCGGCAGGCGGATGAGGAATTCAGTGTATTCACCCTCGCGGGTATCCACCTTTAGTTCGCCGCCGCAGCCCTTGGTAATGATATCAAAGCTGAGCGAGAGCCCCAGACCGGTTCCTTCGCCCGAGGGTTTGGTGGTAAAAAAGGGCTGGTAAATCTTGTCGACGATCCCAGCCGGGATCCCGGTGCCGTTATCGCGAATCCGGATCTCAACATGCTTCCCGTGTTTTTTGGTTACTACCGAAACCTCCGGTTCATAGGGTACGGCATCCTTATCTCCGGCAATTACCTCCAACCTCTTTTTATTTACCGCATAAAAGGCATTCGTGAAGAGGTTCAGCAACACTCTTCCTAAATCCTGAGGAATAACGTTTACCTGTCCGATATGCTGATCAAAGTCGTTCACCAGCCTTGCGTTAAAGGATTTGTCCTTTGCTCGCAGCCCGTGGTAACTTAGTCGCAGGTATTCATCAGCCAGGGCATTGATATTGGTCGGCTCCTTGGTTCCGGTGCCGGTCCGGCTGTGCAGAAGCATTCCCTTCACCGTGGCATCGGCACGCTTCCCATGCTGGTTGATCTTCTGAAGGTTTCCCAGGATATCGTTGGCAATCGCTATGGCATCCTCCGGATTGCCCCGGGTCAGTTCTTCCTGCATCTCGACCACCAGTTCAAGGCTCAGTTCTGAAAAGTTGTTTACGAAATTCAGCGGGTTCTGGATCTCATGGGCGATACCCGCTGTAAGCTCTCCGAGGGAGGCCATTTTTTCTGATTGTATCAGCTGGGTCTGGGCGTTACGAAGCTCTGCCAGCGTGTGTTCCAGTTCCTCTTTCTGTTGGGTCAGTTCTACCGTCCGTTCGGTCACCATCACTTCCAGTTCCACTTTTCGCTGGGCGATGGCCCGGTTCAGTTCATCTTCCTTCTGCCGCTGAACCCGCTCCTTCTCTGTCGCTTTGAGTTGCCTGTTCTGGGTAAACCAGATGGCCGCCATCCACATGTAGGAGAGCAATCGTGCACTCTTGAAGTAACTTTCGTAGCCGGTGAAAAATTCGGGCGCGATAACCACGGTCAGGTCGGCAACAAGGGCTATGGCAACATAAGGGATGAAAGCGAGCGCGAACATGCGCAGTCTCCGGAGCTCGCTATTCTTGAGGATAAAGGCAACCTGGGAAATGAGCCAGGCGTGCCAGATCCAGCGAGTTACACTGTCCCCCTCTGCTATTCCACCTACGACAAACAGGAGTATGGAAAATCCCAGTGCATAGCGCATCAGCCTTTCCATCTGCTTCAGCTCGTTGGCCTTGCCATACCTGCGCAGGCGCTCCAATACGATGATGCTGATTATAAACGCGGCAAAGGGAGTCGACATGTACGGTTTCGGTTCAAGTAGCTAATTACATCAAAATTAAGATGTTTTCCCGTTTATTCAAGTTTTAACTTTGGAATTGATAAAACTCCAGGTTAGCCCGACTGCATTATTCCTGCAGATATTCCGGACCAAGCTGTTACAATCGGAGGCGCAGGCACTTTGCCTTGGTTATAAAGCATTTATGAGTTTGAGAAAATAAATAGTATTTTTAAAAATGAACCTTTGCCTAATTCAGACTCCGGATATTGGGAGCAAGTCAAATTAATAGCAGACAGTTATAAACCAACCAATCTTAAACCAAAATCTATGAAAAAATTACTTTTCCTTTTAGTTTTAGGGGTTGTTATCACTTTTTCACATCCGCGTCAAACCCAAGCCCAATGGTACAAATCGTACGGGGTAACAAGCATTAATGAACTTACAAAAGATCAATGTGCAACTGCATTGGGTAATGTGAAAAAGAGTAAAAGTGAAACTATAGGAATTTTTGCGGGCGGAGGAATGCTATTGCTTCTTGGCAGCATAGTTCCCGTTCGTTCCGGGTGGAATAATATTGTACCCGGAATCGTAAAAGGCATGTCAATATATGCAGGTGGATGTTTAATAGTCTGCGGAGTTTTATCTTTAGTTAATAGTTCGATAAGAGAAGCCCGGATCAAAAAGGTATTAACCAGGTTCCCTGTGCAGGTTTCACTATCACCGCATTTCAGTGAATATCTTCATCATTACAATGTGGGGTTGTCGATGGCAGTATTATTTTAAACTGATCGATAATCAAACAACTTCAGGTTTTTCGCTCAACCCCGGGTTTTCTCTATCATGTGATTGATTACATGAGTGTGCTCATTCTGAGGGCTAAACATGACAATCTCCGCATCTTTCGTGACTAAAACATTATGCCCGGATGGCCAGTAAAACAGATCACTCGCGTTGACAGTTTCCTGAATACCTTCAGCATCAGTGGTAATAAGTTGGCCACTCAGGAGGTATCCCCAATGAGGGCACTGGCATAAATTCCCTTCAAGTCCCTGGAAAAGAGGGGTTGTATCTACTCCTGCAGAAAGGCTGAAGTATTCACCGCTTATCTTGCCTAAGCCGGTTGCATCACCGAAATCGGTTCTCTGACGGAGAATCGCACCAGGTATTGCCATTTTGACTTCGATATTTTCTTTTGCAATTTTCATAATTATTCCTCCACTATAAAAATTTAATGGATGCCTTTATTCTGAAATGGACTCATTGCTGCATCCGCTTAAAGCAATTGGTCATATTGTTCTTACAAACAATATTTAGAATTGTTTAATCCTGGTTGGAGGTGTATTGGAATGTTGCCGCCAAAGGATTGATGAAAATTCTGTAAAACCGAATTTTCATTGCTTCTTCTAAACTTTTCTTATTTAGAATCGTTCTTAATAAGGAATTAAGGATTCTTACAAATTTAAAATTGACGACAATGTACAAAAATCAAAATTTAGCAGTTTCCATTTTTTTGATTGCAAGCGTACTCTTGTTTACACAATGCAAAAAAACGGAAGATCCGATTGTTGACCCGCTGGTAATAAAGCTGGCAAGTTCTGGAACCTTGGGAAATATTCTCACTGACAAAGCTGGAAACACTTTGTATTTCTTCTCTAATGATGCAAATGGAGCCAACAACTGTACCGGAGGTTGTACAACTGCGTGGCCTGTTTTTAATGCCGCAGGCTTAACTCAGGCTCAATTGGGCAATGGCCTGATTCTGGCAGATTTTAATACGATCAGCACCCCTAATGGGAATCAGCTAACTTACAAAGGCTGGCCATTGTACTATTATGCTCCGGGCGGTGTTCGTGAAAGCGCCGGATCAACCACCGGCGAAGGGGTAAACGGTGTCTGGTTTGTTGCAAAACCCGACTATACCATTATGCTTGTAAAATCTCAATTAGTAGGTGCCAACGGGAAAAGCTATGTAGTTTCGGCTGCTGATGTATATTCGGAAGGACTTGGATCAACAGTATATTTTACTGATTTAGCCGGACGTACCCTGTATGCGTTTGCCAGGGACAGTGCAAACATAAACAAATTCACAAAGCCCGATTTTTCAAACAATGGTGTGTGGCCAATTTACGAAACTGGCAAGGTTGTTGTACCCTCTGTCCTCGACAAAACACTTTTTGGCAGCATCCTGGTGTTCGGAAAAACTCAACTGACCTACAGAGGGTGGCCAATCTATTATTATGGACCGGATGTTGATGCCTCAGGAAATTTCAGAGGCTCCAACAAAGGTGTAAGTGTTCCGGTGCCAGGTGTTTGGCCGGTATTCTTCAAAGATATCCCGGCAGCTCCAAGGAAATAGCAATTACTCTTTGAATGATAATTAAAAAGAGGCCGCCTCAGTTAATGAGACAGCCTCTTTTTATTTTGCGATCAG
>CAILAQ010000351.1 GCA_903832165.1 uncultured Bacteroidota bacterium
GGTCCTCCCTCTTGAAATTATGGCACAAGGCACAAGTTAAGGAATAGGATGAAGGAAATTGAACCATCGGAGTTTCTGGAATTTGCATCGGCGCAGCCGGTGATCGATGTGAGATCGCCATCGGAATTTGCGCAAGGCCATATTCCGGGCGCAATAAACCTCCCCCTTTTCAACGATGATGAGCGAGCGAGGGTGGGTACTACTTATAAAAAGACTGGCCGTTCGCAGGCCTTTGATCTGGGATTGGATATTGTTGGTCCTAAAATGTCGCAATTTGTTCAGTCTGTCCGTGGTTTTGCGCCGGAAAAAAAAATCCTTGTTCATTGCTGGCGCGGAGGCATGAGAAGCGCATCCATGAGCTGGCTGCTTGAAACCGCAGGGTTTCGTGTGAATGTTTTAAAGGGTGGTTATAAAGCCTATCGGTCATATATCCGCGAAAACCTGGTGACAGGCAGAAAATTTGTCATTCTCGGCGGGCTTACCGGCAGCGGTAAAACCCAATGGCTGCATAAGTTGGCTGAGGCCGGAGAAGCAGTGGCCGACCTGGAGCAACTGGCCAATCATCGCGGATCAGTTTTTGGAGGGATCGGACTGGGTACTCAACCAACCAACGAGCAGTTTGAAAACGACCTCTTTCAACGGCTTCAGGAAATTGATCACCAACAGGTCATCTGGCTGGAAGATGAAAGCCGTCAGATCGGCAGGATCTTTTTGCCTGAGCCGATCTATTTGGTGATCAAGAATTCACCAAAAATCCGGATACAAATCTCCCTGGAAAGAAGGGTGAAGATTATCCTCGATGAATATGCCGGCCTCGACAGGGAAAAACTGGCCACTTCCATAAATCAGATATCGAAACGTCTCGGCGGTCTTATCACTTCGCAGTGCCTGGAGTTGCTCGATGCCGGAGATTTCGACAGGGTGGTCAGGCTGCTGCTTCCATATTACGACAAAACGTATACGCACAGCACAATTACTTACGATCAGCAGGCGGTTGCTGACCTCGATCTCGTTAATTCCGAACCGGAAACTTATGTGGCTGAATTGATCGAAAAAAAACGGAGCCTGATACAATAACTGCATTCATGATATCGTTTTAATTATACTCTACTGAAACCAGAGACTGTTCCTAATACTAAATACTTACTGTTTTGCATATCTATACGCGTAAACAACGCTGGAAATTTTTACTTCTTGCGGGAGCTGTCATTATTGGAATTGCCACAACCTGGTATACAAATACTATGGTGGTTAAGCTCGAGCGCGAGGAAAAGCTCAAAATGGAAACCTGGGTTGCAGCTACGGAGCAACTCAATAATACCAAAAATGCCAAGCTCGGCGAGGAAACTATCTATTTTGATTTTCTCCTGAATATTATCCAGAATAATACCACCATACCTGTAATTACTGCGGATGAAAGTGGTAATATGCTGACGGCCAGAAATCTGAAGCTTTACGATGGGAACAATAAGCCGCTGGATGATGGCAAAAACCTCAATTCAATCAGTGGGAAAAGCAAAAAGTACCTGATGCGCCAGATGGCCAAGATGAAAGCGCAGCATGAACCAATCCTGATTGATCTCCCAGACTCGAAACAGTTTTTATATTACAAAGATTCCTATATCCTTACCCGTATCCAGTTTTACCCGATCATTCAAATGGGGGTAATTTTCTTGTTTGTATTCCTCGCTTACTTCGGATTCAGTTCTACCCGTCAGGCAGAACAAAACCAGGTGTGGGTTGGTATGTCGAAGGAAACGGCCCATCAGCTGGGCACTCCTATTTCTTCCCTGATGGCCTGGGTTGAACTGTTGAAAATGGAAGAGTCTGGACCGAATATTATACAAGAGGTGGAAAAGGATGTGAGGAGGCTGGAAACAATTGCCGATCGTTTTTCTAAAATCGGCTCCACACCGGTACTCCTGCCCGAAAATCTGCTTGCTGTGCTTGATAATTCGGTCAGGTACCTCGAAAACCGCACCTCCGATAAGGTGAGATTCGAACTTCACTTCGGTGATCTGGATGAGCTGTATGTTCCGCTTAATCTGACCCTTTTTGAGTGGGTGGTCGAAAATATCTGCAAAAACGCAATCGATGCGATGGACGGCAATGGTCAGATTAATATATACGTCAAGGACCAGAATCAGGTCGTTTATCTGGATATCAGCGATTCGGGCAAGGGTATTCAAAAATCTAATTATAAGGTAGTCTTCCAACCGGGATATACCACAAAACCCCGCGGATGGGGGCTTGGATTGTCACTCGTAAAGAGGATCATTGAAAATTATCATAACGGCAAAATCTTCGTCAGAAGTTCTGAAATCAACCGTGGAACAACCTTCCGGATCGTCCTGAATAAATAAGCTTTTTTTATTCCGATATTGTTTTATACTTTTGCCGGACATTTTTTGAAAGAGGGTTGAAACGGTTTTCTGAATATATTATTCCTTTCGGCTCCTACTCAAATGGGTTGCATGAGTTAGATTTTGAGTTAGTTGATGCGTTCTTTGGACTATTCCCTGAGGGTGAGATCCAGCAGGCAGAGGTTACTGTAAATGTGGAAATGAATAAACAGGAACGCCAGCTGGAGTTTAATTTTCTGCTCGACGGGTGGGTTTTGCAGCCGTGCGACCGGTGCCTGGAGGAATATAAACAGGAGATAACCGGAGAATTTAACCTTTTCGGAAAATTCGGTTACGGAAATAATGATGATGAATCTGAGGTGGTATGGCTGCCAAAAGATGAATATCAGATTGATTTATCGCAATACCTTTACGAATATGTCGTATTAAGTCTGCCGATGAGAAAGGTTCATCCTGATCAGGCCGACGGCAAACCGGGGTGCAATCCGGAAATGCTAGAATTGTTAAAGAAATTGAGTGTAAAATAAATAGTTACTGTCATGCCAAATCCTAAGCACAGAACATCGAAACAGAGGAGAAATAAGCGGAGAACTCATTACAAAGCTACCCCTTCTCAATTGGCTACCTGTTCAAATTGCGGCGCTACCGTTCAGTATCACCGTGTATGTCCGGAGTGCGGACACTATCGTGGTAAACTTGCTATTGAAAAGGAAGTCACCGCATAGCCAGGTAATCATCAGATTTTAATCAGATGAAAATCGGTCTGGATATCATGGGGGGCGATCATGCTCCCGTTTCAACGACCAAAGGGGCCATACTTGCCAAGCGGGAAATGCCGCCTGATGTTGAAATTGTATTGATAGGCGACAGGAAAGCCATAGAAGCTACTTGCCGGGAGGAGAATTTCGACCCCGGCAATTTTATTGTTATAGGTACCACCGAAGTGATCGGCATGGGTGACCATCCTGTCAAGGCTTTCTCCCAGAAAAGGGACTCCAGCATGGGGGTGGGATTCCAGATGCTTTCCGAAGGGAAGCTTGATGGCTTCTGCAGTGCCGGGAGTACCGGAGCCATGATGGCAGGCGCCATGTTCACAATTAAATCAATTCCGGGAATTATCCGCCCTTGCATTGGAGTGTCAATACCAAGAGGGGAGAACGAATATACCCTCCTGCTGGATGTTGGCCTGAATCCCGATGCCAGGCCTGATGTCATGTATCAGTATGCCATCATGGGATCTTTTTATTCAGAGCACGTGCATGGAAAAGCAAATCCTAAAGTCGGACTGCTGAATATCGGCGAAGAAGAGGAAAAAGGAAATTTGCTCACCAAAGCCGCGTATCAGATGATGAAGGGAAGCCAGGACTTCAATTTCATCGGCAATGTAGAGGGAAATGAAATTTTTGATGATAAGGCTGATGTCGTGGTTTGTGAAGGTTTTGCCGGTAACGTCGTGCTGAAGCTTGCTGAATCCGTTTACAACCTCTCGCAAAAACTGCACATCACAGACCCCTTCTTTCAACAATATAATTACGAGAACTTTGGCGGGATACCCATTATTGGTGTAGGATCTCCGGTTCTGATCGGCCATGGTAAGTCGACCCCGCTCGCCATTAAGAATATGCTTATCAAAAACCAGGAACTTGTGCAGTCGGGTTTAATTAAGAAACTTAAAGAAGCGTTCGAATAATGCAAAAAATATTTGCTGCAATAACCGGGATAGCGGCTTATACACCGCCGGATGTCCTGACCAATGCCGATTTGGAGAAGATGGTGGATACCACAGACGAGTGGATCGTTTCGCGTACGGGTATCAGGGAACGGCATATCCTTAAGGAACCCGGTATGGGATCCTCTGACCTTGCTGTTCCTGCAGTAAAAAAATTGCTTGAAAAGACCGGAACCAATCCCGATGATATTGATATGGTCATCTGCGCCACTGTCACCCCGGATATGGCTTTCCCGGCAACCGCCAATATTATCAGCGATAAAGTTGGGATCAGGAATGCTTTCAGCTTTGATATGGCTGCTGCCTGCTCGGGATTTGTTTATATGCTCGCCGTAGCTTCAAAATTTATCGAGACCGGCAGCGCAAAGAAAATTTTGTGCATCGGTGCCGATAAAATGTCAACCATTACCGATTATACCGACCGTAACACCTGTACCCTTTTCGGCGATGGTGCCGGCGTTGTTTTGCTGGAACCCAACTCAGAATACGGAATTCAGGATCATATCCTGCGTACCGACGGTTCAGGAAGGAAATACCTTTACCTGAAAGCCGGC
The DNA here is from genome assembly GCA_903832165.1 of uncultured Bacteroidota bacterium. Lineage (GTDB taxonomy): Bacteria > Bacteroidota > Bacteroidia > Bacteroidales > UBA12481 > UBA12481. The sequence goes on from CAILAQ010000351.1 coordinate 4,647, forward strand.
GGCTCCTTCAAGCCTGCTTCCCATGAAACGGTTGATGCCAGGGAGCATTATCTTTTTCAGGACGGCCAGCCTGTTTACAAAATGGCTGTCTCAAAAATGGCCGATATTTCTGTCGAAATGATGGAAAAACATAATCTGCCTGCCGATAAACTCTGGCTTGTTCCGCATCAGGCTAACCTGCGTATCATCGAGGCCGTGGGTCGCCGCATGGGCCTTGATCCGTCGCGCGTGATGGTTAATATCCAGAAATACGGTAATACAACCTCAGCAACCATACCCCTGGTTTTGACGGATTACGAAAGCCAGCTGAGAAAAGGCGACCAGCTTGTACTTACCGCTTTTGGCGGAGGATTTACCTGGGGTGCCCTTTATCTGACCTGGGCTTACGATCCCGCTTAATCCTTTTTTGATAAGCCGGTTTTTTTTACATTTACCTGCAAAAACAAAGTGTTATGGCAAAAGAAATCGAATCGACCAATGCTATTAACCTGATCTCCGCCGGGACATCAGTTAAAGGTGATATTGAATCCAACTCCGGAATCCGTCTCGATGGTCAGCTGCAAGGTAAAATGGATATCAAGGGTAAAGTGGTTATCGGAGCTTCCGGAATCATCGTTGGCGACATCGTTTGCCAGACACTCGAAGTATCTGGCCAGATCACCGGAAACATTCATGCTGCCGATCTCGTAAGCCTCAAATCAACCGCCCGCATGAATGGCCAGATCATTGCACGTAAACTCGCAATCGAACCGGGTGCCGTCTTTACCGGAACCTGCCGAATGGATACCGACTCCGATGCAAAACGTAAAGAAGTCGAACTTCCCAAATGAGCTCGAGAAGGAAAAGCGGATGCTCAGTGACTATGCCCGTTATTCCAATCTTGCTTTCAAAATGATTGCGGTCGTTCTGACCGCTTTTTTTATTGGCTGGCAGGTGGATAAATGGATTCATGTTGGTTTCCCTCTTTTTACACTGCTGTTTTCCGTTGGCGCATTGATCATGATAATCTTTTTATTGATTAAAGACCTGTCAAAATGAAGAACACCGATAACAGATACTGGATTGAACTTTCCGTAGTGACTGCCTTCCTGGTCGTTCTCGGACTGGTCGGCTTCATTATGGTTTTTCCGGGAAATTTTACACCCGCCCTGCCGGTTATACTTGCAATAATGATAATGATGACGATTTCCAGTCATATTAAGCTCTCTGGCCTGCTCGATCAGAAATTCAGTAAATACAATACAGCCTTTCTGATTTATAAGGGGTTGAAATTTTTTGTGGTGATGACCCTGCTAATCGTGTTTTCATTAATTGACAAGGATCACAGGGTGCCAATCATAATATCAACAATGGTTATGTACCTGGTTTACATGATTTTCGAAGCAAGTTCATTGAACAGGCAGTCACGGAAGCAGGCAAAACAATAATTTTTTTTTACATTTGGCACCTTACAGAAATCGAACAGGGATGAAGAGATGGATGTATTTAACTGGGTTTTTGATCTTGATGGTAACATCAGGGCTACCCTTATTGGCTGCAGTCGAAGAAGGCCAGTCGCAGCATAGCGAAGCTCCGAAGGCATTTGATGCCGGTAAATTTATCATGGAACACGTTATGGATTCCCATGAGTGGCATATTATGAAAATCGGGGAAACACATATCCGCATCCCTTTGCCGGTAATTGTATACACCAAAGAAAAGGGTTTGTCGGTTTTTCTCTCTTCGAAATTTCATCAGGGAAACAACATATTCAACGGATATATGTTGGCTGAGGAAGGTCCTCACGAAGGGAAAATCCTTCTCGCAAATGAAAATGGTACCATAAAGGAAGAGGCTCCGCTGCCCCTCGACTTCTCTATTACGAAAACTGTTGCCGCGATGCTGGTCAGCCTGCTACTTATGCTGCTGGTATTTCTACCGATGGCAAAAAAATATACTAAAAACCCAAACCGGGCGCCAAGCGGATTTCAGGCACTCATCGAACCGATCATTATTTTTGTCAGGGACGATATCGCTATCCCTTCCATCGGCCTTCATCGCTACGAAAAATTCATGCCTTTCCTGTTAACGGGGTTCTTCTTTATTCTTACTAATAACCTGATGGGTCTGATCCCAGTGCCGCCGGGCGGTGCTAATGTGACCGGGAATATCGCCATAACCGCTCTGCTTGCCGTATTTACATTCGCGATCACCACTTTCAGCACCAACAAGAATTACTGGAAGCATATTTTCGATGCTCCGGGAGTTCCCTGGTGGCTGAAATTTCCTATACCCCTGATGCCGTTTATCGAACTGCTTGGAGTATTCACAAAGCCGCTTGTCCTCTGTATCCGACTTTTTGCCAATATCCTTGCAGGGCATTTTATCGCACTCAGCTTTATCGTCATGATCTTTATCTTCGGGCAGATTCATTGGATTGCCGGTTACGGTTCATCCGTGGTTGCTATTTTGTTTTATGTTTTCATGACCATGCTTGAATTGCTGGTAGCCTTTATTCAGGCCTATGTTTTTACCCTCCTCTCAGCTATCTATTTCGGGATGGCGAAAGTGGAGGAACATCATTCGTAATTTATTAACACCAAATACCTCAAGAGTATGTTAAGTTTTATAGTATTTATTCTACAGGCGGCTGCTTCAATGGTGCCGTTAGCTTCAATGGGTGCTGCAATTGGATCCGGATTAGCCGGCATTGGTGCTGGTATCGGAATCGGTCAGGTTGGTAAAGGTGCTATGGAAGCCATCGCACGCCAGCCGGAATCGGTTGGAGACATCAGGACTAACATGATTGTAGCCGCTGCTCTGGTTGAAGGAGCTTGTTTCTTCGCCATGATCGTGTGCTTATTGATTGTGTTTCTTGTTAAATAAGGTTGTATCCCGGAATACCGGGATTGCAGCTGTTTAAATTTAAGAGTATGGGACTAGTATCACCGGATTACGGAACGATTTTCTGGATGGTTCTGGCTTTTTCCGTCGTGTTTTTTATTCTACGGAAATTTGCCTGGGGACCTGTCCTCAATATGCTCAAAGAACGTGAGCAATCGATTGAAAAGGCTCTCCAGTCAGCCAGTGAGGCACGTGAAGGGTTATCCCGGCTGCAGGCAGAGCATGAGCGGATGATGCAGGAAGCCCACGGCGAGCGTGAGCTGCTCATCGCTGAAGCCAGGCAGATCAGGGAACAACTCATCAGCAAGGCACGCGAAGAGGCTGCCCTGGAAAACGCACGGCTGCTCGAACATGCCCGTCGCCAGATCGAAAGCGAAAAACTTGCCGCCATGAGTGAAATCAGGCAGCAGGTTGCCACTTTATCTGTGGATATCGCCGAAAAAATCCTGAAAAAGGAACTGGCCGACCGAAGCAAGCAGGAAACCCTGATCAAGGAACAACTCAGTGATCTGAAATTGAATTAGTTCTATGGATAACAGCCGCCTCGCTTCCAGATATGCAAAAGCTCTTTTCTCATTAGCTAAAGAGCGGAATAAGGTTGAGATCGTAAAACAGGATCTTTCAAAACTTACCGGCCTGCTCCACGAGTCCGCTGAATTCAGGTGGCTCCTGGAAAGTCCGGTTATCACGAGTTCTGTTAAGGTTGGACTGGTGGCTAAAGCATTGACAGGGGCCATTGACGCTCTGAGCCTGGACTTTATGCAGTTGCTCGTTGAACACAGGCGCGAATCAAATCTCGCCTCAACATGCAGGATGTTCATGGAGCTGTATAAAAAGGATCAGGGAATTATGGAGGCGAAAGTGGAATCGGCAATTCCGGTGGAAGTTGCTTTCCTTGAGGGACTGAAAAAGAGTTTGGAAAAGTCGGGCAGCAAGAAAATCTTATTGACAACAGAGACCAATGAATCCCTGATCGGAGGATTTATTCTCACGCTTGAAGACCAGCAGCTGGATGCCAGTGTGCAGTCGAAATTGAAACGGATTAGACAGGAATTAAGAGAATCAAAGAAATAATTGACCATGGCAAGCATTAAACCGGCGGAAATTTCGCAGATCCTGAAGCAGCAACTTGAAGGACTGAAGCTCGATGCGAGCTTCGAGGAAGTTGGAACTGTATTGCAGGTTGGAGACGGAATTGCCCGTATTTATGGCCTATCAAATGTCCAGAGCAACGAACTGGTCGAATTCGATAATGGCGTAATGGGCATCGTCCTTAACCTTGAGGAAGATAACGTGGGTACCGTACTTTTAGGCCCGTCCGTTGGGATCGGCGAGGGCAGCGGCGTTAAACGCACCCGCAGGATCGCCTCAATCCCTGTTGGCGAAGGACTGCTCGGACGCGTTATTAATACCATTGGCGAACCGCTCGATGGTAAAGGCCCGATCACCGGAAAACTGATCGACCTGCCTCTCGAACGGAAAGCCCCGGGTGTAATATTCCGCCAGGGAGTTAATCAGCCGCTTCAAACCGGTATTAAGGCTATTGATGCCATGATTCCGATCGGCCGCGGACAGCGCGAACTCATTATCGGCGACCGCCAGACAGGCAAAACCGCTATCGCAATCGATACCATCATCAATCAGAAAGAGGGATTCGAAAGCGGCAAACCGGTATATTGTATTTATGTTGCCATCGGACAAAAAGGCTCAACCGTGGCCCAGATTGCTAAAACACTCGAAGAGCACGGTGCTATGCCTTATACCGTAATCGTTATGGCAACCGCCAGTGACCCTGCAGCTCTGCAATTCTACGCTCCGTTTGCAGGTGCCACCATCGGAGAATTCTTCCGCGATTCAGGAAGGGATGCACTCATCGTTTATGACGACTTATCCAAACAGGCAGTCTCTTATCGCGAAGTTTCCCTCCTGCTCCGCCGTCCGCCGGGCCGCGAAGCCTATCCGGGCGACGTTTTTTACCTGCACTCCAGGCTGCTTGAAAGAGCTGCCAAGATTATAGACAATGATAAGGTAGCCTCTCAAATGAATGACCTTCCTGAAGTGTTGCGTCCAATGCTCAAAGGAGGCGGCTCCCTTACCGCACTCCCTATTATTGAAACACAAGCCGGCGACGTTTCAGCCTATATTCCCACAAACGTTATATCCATCACCGACGGACAGATTTTTCTTGAGTCGGGATTGTTTAACTCAGGTATCCGCCCCGCTATCAACGTCGGGATCTCAGTATCCAGGGTAGGGGGAGCCGCTCAGATCAAAGCAATGAAAAAAGTGGCCGGTTCACTGAAACTCGATCAGGCCCAGTTCCGCGAACTGGAGGCATTTTCGAAATTTGGTTCCGACCTCGATACCGCAACACTGAATGTTCTTGGAAAAGGTGCCCGAAACGTGGAAATTCTAAAGCAGAATCTTCACGATCCTTATTCGGTAGAAGATCAGATCGCTATCCTGTTCTGCGGAACAAGAGGCCTCCTGATGGACGTTCCGGTAAAGAAGGTTCGTGAATTTGAAGCTGAGTTTCTGGAATTTGTAAAGATGAAATATCCGGAAATGATGGTGGAAATAAGTAAAGGCCAGATCACTGAAGCTACAGAGAAACTTCTGACCGGCGTTGTAACGGATATGACCGCTAAATACAGGAAATAAAGGTTTTATAACCGGATGGCGAACTTAAAGGAAATACGGCAGAGAATCTCCTCGGTCAAATCGACCAGGCAGATCACCAGTGCCATGAAAATGGTTTCTGCAGCCAAGCTGAAAAGAGCCCAGGATGCCATTACCCAGATCCGGCCTTATGCCAGGAGGTTACAGGAGGTGATCAGCCAGGTCAGCGGCTCAATCAATGATAAGAACGTAAGCCCGCTTACTGACCGGAGAGATATCGAAAAAGTGCTCATCGTTGTGGTCACCGCAAACCGGGGTCTGTGCGGAGGCTTTAATGCCAATGTTACTAAGGCAGCCATAGAGTGGGTAAATGTCCAGTATTCCGTTCAAAAGGAAAAAGGACACGTTGAGATGATCTTTATCGGGAAAAAGGGCGGCGAAATTCTCAAGAGCAAAGGCTGGGGAATATGGCCCTATTATAATGAATTGATTGATAAGCCTGCTTTTATTAAAACGGAAGTGCTGGCGGAATCCCTGATGAAGGATTTTACCGATAATAAGTATGATCGCGTTGATTTAATATATAATCAGTTTAAAAACGCTGCAACCCAGCATCTCGCCATTGAACAGTTCTTGCCGGTGGCCTCTGGCGAAAACGGAGAGGCTTCCTCTAAACAGCCATTCTTTATTTTTGAACCCGATCTCGAATACTTGGTCAGGACATTAATCCCTGAAGCACTTAAAGTGCAATTATTTAAAGCTTTACTGGATTCTGTGGCGTCAGAGCACGGTGCGCGTATGACCGCAATGCATCAGGCAACCGACAATGCCTCCGATATGATCAAGAATCTGACCCTCGATTATAACAAAGCACGGCAGGCGGCAATTACCAATGAACTTATCGAAATTGTTGCCGGTGCCGAGTCTCTGAAATCTTAAGTCGGGATCACTATGAACCCCTCACAAGCCAAAATCGCAAAATGCAATGAGAACAATTGAGGGCTCCATGAGTACGAAGGAATGGCGATAAATGCTAAAATTGATTTACGAATGAAAAGAGCCGGTATAATCTTCCTTTTCCTGATTGTCCAGATTAGCTTGCCGGCTCAGTACTTCATTCAGGTCAGGGTGGATTCCATGCGAACGAAAAAGGCCTATCTTTTTGATTACTTAGGACTTACCCGGAACATGGTCGACTCCGCCAAAACCGCCCCCGACGGAAGTTTTTCTTTTACCCTCCCGGCAAATGCCCATCCCGGAATGTATCGCATCGTTGTGGGCCCTGAGCAATTCTGGGACATTATATTCAATCGCGAACAGATCCGCATGCGGACCTCCTTTTCTTCAATTATTGACAGTTTAAAGGTGCTGGAATCGAAAGAAAACCAGCTCCTGAATTCATATATGCATTTCTTTATCGATCTTCAGCGGAAGGGTGATCTGCTTCAACGCCTGGCCGGAATCTACCCGGCTTCTGATCCCTTCCATCAGCAGATCCTGAAGGAGCTTCAAAAAGTCAGGGCTGGTGACCCGGAAAAACTGACCCGCGAAATCATTGAGAATAATCCGGATACCTATGTTTCCGGATTTCTCCGTATGGAACTGTCGCCAAAAGTTCCGGCAGGCATTCTGCCGAAAGACGAATTTAAATATGTTCTCGAGCATTTCTGGGATAATATCAGCTTTGCCGATTCGGACCAGATGTACAGTCCCGGATTGGTGAATAAGGTCAGATCCTATTTCAGTCTCTTCCGCAGGGCATATCCTGCTGCAATTGTGGAACCCGAAATGATGAAAGGGCTGGATAGATTGATGAGGGCAGCGGCGGCTAACGAAGTTCTTACACAGTTTTTACTTGAAGATATTGCCAAATGGGCCGAACAGGCTGATTTCGATCAGTTTTTCGGCTATCTCACCGAAGCTTATCTCGCCCAGGCAACCTGCACGGATGAGAAGAAAAAAGGACAGTTCAAGGAGCTGGTGGATGCTTATCAGAAAACCGCTCCGGGCAAACAGGTGCCTGAAATTGTTATCCCCAGGGATTCCAACGGTACTCTGGTTATGTCAGAAATCCCATCGAAATATATACTGGTGGTATTTTGGGCAAGCTGGTGCCCCCATTGCAATGATATGCTTCCTGAACTGAAGACGGTTTATAATAAGTATTCCAGAAGCGACCTTGAAGTGGTGGCCATTTCTGTTGATTCTAAAAAACAGGATTGGGAAGATGCACTGAAGAAAAACGGGTTTACCTGGATCAACTATTCTGAATTGAAAGGCTGGGATTGTTCAATTGCCTATGATTATGGCATCAGGGCAACACCCACCATGATTCTCATCGACAAGAAAAGAACCGTAATTGCGAAACCAAAAAATCCGGAAGTCCTTCAGCAGAAATTGGCTGAACTGGGTATCCGGAGGATAAAATAATCAGAGAAATGTTTTGGGCTAAAGTTGCCGGAAAGGTATTAAGAAACAGGAAAGGCATCGCAATCATTATCGGCGCCATCACCCTGTTTATGGTTTTCCAGCTTCCCAAACTTCAGATTGATTACGGCTATTCGGGCATGCTTCCGGAAAGCGACAGCGTTTCGATTAAACTTCTGGAGTTCAATAAGATCTTTGGCGAAGAAGGCGGACTTTTCGTTCTGGGTTTCCAGGATTCGGATTTTTTCACCCTTGATAAGTATAACAAGTTTACGCAGTTGAAGAAATCCATCAGGGAAATCGATGGAATTAAAAGTGTAATGTCGGTTTATGAAGCGATAAACCTTCGCAAAAATCAGGATAAAAAGACATTCGATATCTTCTCCATCTTTCCTGAAAAAGTTGAATCCCAGGAGCAACTCGACAGCCTGGTGAAACAATTCAGGGCCATACCTATTTACCGCAACCTGGTATATTCCGATTCAACCCATACCTATCTGCTGGTGATGACGCTGGCCGATAAGCATATCAATACCAAGTCAAGGGTTGGCATTGTACATACCATGAAGGAGATTGCCACCCGGTATGGAATAGATAATAACCTGCAAATACATTATTCCGGTCTTCCTTATGTGAGATCGATAATTTCTGAAATTGTTAAGCGGGAATTCATCAAGTTTCTTATCCTCGCTGCATTGGCCACAGCATTTATCCTTTTGCTCTTTTTCAGATCGACTCGTGCGGTCTTCTTCTCACTGCTCATCGTCTCGATCGGGGCAATCTGGGCAATGGGAATGATGTCATTGACAGGGACAAGCATTTCTGTTTTAACTGGCATGATACCTGCATTGCTCATTGTTATCGGGATACCAAATAATATTTTCTTACTGAATAAATACCATGGGGAATATCAGCTTCACCAGAATAAGGTGAAATCACTGCAACGGGTTATTCAGAAAGTTGGAGCCGAGATTTTCATGGCAAATACAACCACCGCAGTGGGGTTTGCCACTTTCATGACGATCGATAATCAAATGCTCAGGACGTTCGGGCTTGTGGCATCGGTGAACATCATGATTCTCTGCTTGCTGTGCCTGTTCCTGGTCCCGGTGATCTGGTCATTTATGCCACCACCACAGGAAAAGCATGTAAGTCACCTCGATAACAGGGTGGTAGGATTTATTACCGACAAGCTCGTTTACATGGTCCGCTTTAAAAGAAACTGGATCTATTTTTCGGTTTTCGTGATCATGTCAATCGCAGTTTTCGGCATCACTAAAATGAAATCAACGGGTTACATTCTTGACGATATACCCAAAAAAAATCAGATCTATAAGGATCAGGTGTTTTTTGAACGCACTATAAAAGGGATATTGCCACTTGAGGTGGCTATCGATACTAAAAAGCAAAACGGGGTTTATGGCGTCTCTTTTTTAAAGAAGGTGGAGAGTTTTCAGGAATATGCTTCAACGTTCCCCGATCTGGCCACGCCACTTAGCATGGTCGATGTCCTGAAGGTCGTTACTCAGGCTTATTATAACGGCGGTGAAAAGTATTACCGGCTTCCTGGAGCCCAGGAGCGCACTTTCCTGCTTCCCTATCTTTCGGGTACCATACAGGGGAACAAGATTGTTAATTCTTTTATCGATTCCACCAACCAGATTTTGCGCATCAATATCCGTGTAGCCGATGTGGGTACAAACCGTATGGTTGCCATACAAAGCAGGCTGCAGGCAAAACTTGACACACTGTTTCCGCCAACCCAGTATACAACTATTCTAACCGGATCGGCGCTGAAATATACGCTCGGAACCGAATACCTGGTCAGGCACCTCATCAAGAGTCTCCTGCTGGCTATCCTGCTCATTGCATTTTTTATGGCTTACATGTACCGGAGTCCACGGATGATTCTGGTCTCGATATTTGCAAATCTGCTTCCGCTTGTGTTTACTGCCGGTTTGATGGGATATTTCAATATTTCGATTAAGCCGTCAACCTTGCTGGTTTTCAGTGTAACTTATGGAATTGCAGTGGACACGGCTGTCCATTTCCTGTCGAAATACAGACAGCATAAAGCGTGTCGCGGTATTGATCCGGAAGTGGCCGTCATTAATACAATGAAGGAGGTCAGTGTAAGTGTTATTTATACGGTTTCGGTATTATTTATTGGCTTCGGGATATTTGTGGTTTCGGAATTCGGCGGTACCAAGGCAATGGGATTCCTGATCAGCATAACCCTGCTGATTGCCGTAGTGTCAAATCTACTGCTGGTTCCATCGATACTCCTGCGGAGAATTCAACAGGATAAACTGCATGGAAAGGTAAAAACGTTCAAGAAAGTTAAATGAAAACGATTGAAGAGCTTCAGGTGCTGATCGATGAGGAAATCCATGCACAATACAAGGTGCTCGAGCCGCGGGAGCTCTATGAACCTATGTGGTATACCCTGTCAAACGGGGGTAAACGCCTGCGCCCGGTCATGGTTCTTATGGGCTGTCAGCTGTTTTGCAATGACGCCGGAAAGGCTGCCCTACCGGCCCTTGGCATAGAAATGTTCCATAATTTCACCTTGCTTCATGATGATATTATGGACAAGGCATTTATGCGCCGGAACCTGCCGACTGTTCATATAAAATGGGATGTTAACCGTGCAATTCTTTCTGGCGATGCTTTGGCTATACAGTCAAACATTTTTATCGCTTCCTGCGATAAGGAAATACTTCCGGATGTGCTCAGTGTATTCAACGCCACCGCACTGCAGGTATGCGAGGGCCAGCAGTATGACCTTAACTTCGAGCGGATTGCTGAAGTTTCCGTGGCTGAATATCTGAATATGATCCGTTTAAAAACAGCTGTATTGATTGCCGGAAGCCTGCAGATCGGTGCACTGATCGGAGGGGCAGATAAGGAATGGGCATCCAGGGTTTACGAGATGGGGGATATGATTGGAATGGCTTTTCAACTCCAGGATGATTTTCTTGATACCTTTGGGAACCCTTTAACCTTCGGGAAAAATATCGGTGGCGACATCCTTGCTAACAAAAAGACTTACCTGCTGATCAAGGCACGTGAATTGGCCAGTGAGGAGCAGCGTGCTATGCTGGATCACTTTTACAGCTCCGAAGATTTTAATACTGAAAATAAAATCGATTCGGTGAAAAAGGTTTTTCATGAATTGGATATCGATAAGATAACTATCGAAAGAGTCCATTTTTACTCACAAAAAGCTCTGGAGATACTGGAACAAATACCGGTTGAAAAAGAAAGAAAAACGGAACTTGAAAAGTTTACCCGAAATCTTATGGACCGGATTAGATAAATAAAGATATTTTTGAATTCTATAAAATTCTGCGGCAATGGTTGAGAATAAAGGAAAAGTTTTACAGGTAATTGGTCCCGTGGTGGACATTGAATTTGCAAGCGGTGGAGCTTCTTTACCGGATATTTACGAAGCTCTCGAAATATCGCGCGAGGATGGCACTAAGCTTATCGTTGAGTGTGAACAGCATATCGGTGAAAATACCATCCGGTCGATCGCCATGGATTCCACCGACGGACTTTCTCGCGATATGGAAGTCAGGGCAACCGGAAGTCCGATCACGATGCCGATTGGTGAACAAGTCAGGGGACGTTTATTGAACGTTACCGGTCTGCCGATCGATGGACTCGGGAAAATGGATACTTCTGTGGGGTATCCTATTCATCGTGAGCCACCAAAATATCAGGATCTGAGCACCGAAAATCAGGTATTGTTCACGGGTATCAAAGTGATCGACCTCATTGAACCTTATTCAAAGGGTGGAAAAATCGGGTTGTTTGGTGGTGCCGGTGTTGGCAAAACAGTATTAATTCTGGAATTGATCAACAACATCGCTAAAGCATATTCGGGATTATCCGTATTTGCCGGTGTGGGTGAACGTACCCGTGAAGGCAATGACCTTTTGCGCGAAATGCTCGAATCCGGTGTTATCGATTATGGTCCGGAATTCGTCCAGGATATGCTAAAGGGCGGCTGGGACCTGACCAAAGTCGACCACAAGAGACTGCGCGACAGTAAGCTCGCCCTTGTTTTCGGCCAGATGAACGAACCGCCGGGTGCCCGTGCAAGGGTTGCCCTTTCAGGGTTGGCACTCGCTGAATATTTCCGCGATGGTGATGAACAGACCGGTGGAAGGGATATCCTTTTCTTTATGGACAATATTTTCCGTTTCACACAGGCAGGGTCTGAAGTATCCGCTCTGTTAGGAAGGATGCCTTCGGCAGTAGGTTATCAACCTACACTGGCTACCGAAATGGGTGCCATGCAGGAACGCATTACCTCCACCAAACGCGGATCAATCACCTCAGTACAGGCTGTTTATGTGCCTGCTGATGACCTTACTGACCCGGCTCCGGCCACTACCTTCTCCCATCTTGATGCCACAACGGTATTGAGCCGTAAGATTGCTGAAATCGGAATCTATCCTGCAGTGGCTCCACTGGAGTCCACCTCAAGAATCCTGACCCCTGAAATTGTTGGTAAGGATCATTATGAAACAGCTCAGCGGGTAAAGGAAATTCTGCAGCGATACAATGAGTTGCTGGATATCATCGCAATACTCGGTATGGATGAATTATCCGAAGAGGATAAATTGCTCGTACACCGTGCCCGTCGTATACAGAGGTTCCTTTCGCAGCCTTTCCATGTTGCGGAGCAATTTACCGGAAGGCCGGGAGCTTTTGTTCCTATTGAGGATACTATCAAAGGATTTAAAATGATCATGAACGGCGATGTGGATAAATACCCTGAAGCAGCGTTTAACCTCGTTGGGCCGATCGAGGAAGCGATTGAAAAAGGAGAAAAGATGCTCGCCGACGCTCGGAAATAACTAATCCAATAATTATCGTGTACCTGGAAATTTTAACACCGGAATCGAAGATCTTTTCCGGGGAGATCACCCTGGTGAGCCTTCCCGGAACAAAGGGATCCTTTGAGATGATGACGAACCACGCCCCCCTGATTTCATCCCTGGAGGCCGGGGACGTTAAGGTGATAGATATTGCCGGCCAGATTCACCATTTCCTGATTAAAAGGGGAGTGGTTGAATGCCTGGATAATCAGGTTCATATGCTGGTAACCATCGGTTAATAAAGTCATTTGGAAGCCAGATTTATCATTCTTCATCCGGATGATCCTGCTCAAATTCTTGCAGCCACCGCATTAATCAGGTGCCTGAAGACTCAGGTGGAGGAGGCCTCGGTCTATTCCGTTGTAAGGAAAAACCTGCGCTGGCTGCTCGATTCGAATCCCAATCTGGACGACCTGTTTGTTTATCAGGAAAAGCCTGATGAATTGCTGGATATGCTCCGGGACTTTCAGCCTGATTATGTGATTGATCTTGACGGCAGTCGAGATATTCGCCGTTTTAAGGGAAAGTTGAAAGTTCTCGACTTTACCCTCAGGCGGGGAGATATCTGGGGAACCTGCAGCCTGTTTGATGTTCATGATGACGGCCTGGGATCCGAATTCATTCCTCAACCGACAGATCCTGAATTATTACCTTCTGATTTTATGAGCGGATACCTCGTTTTATCCCTCGATACATCAGTGAAGCGCGGACGTTTACTCACGGATGATCAGATCATTGAGATAGCCGTAATGACAGAAAAACCCATTGTGGTTACCGGTTCAGCGGCCAACCGTGTTCTTGCCGACAGAATAAGCCAATCAACGGGATGTGCGGTATTTCCTACCTGCGGTGATCTTACCCCGGCACAGACTGCTTCAATATTTGGCGGTGCCAGAGGTGCCATTGTTTTTGAATCCATCTGGAGCCAGGTGGCTTCGGCTATGCGAATGGAAACCCGCCTGATTACCGGGAATAATAATCATTCCAATATTGAAGAGGTCGCCCTCTGGGCACGAACACAATTCAATTTCAAGCCATGACAGGAATTCCTTTTGACCGGAAATCCATCGAGGTTATGGCGCCGGCCGGATCGTTTGAAGCACTGCGTGCTGCTGTAGCCGGAGGTGCTGATGCGGTGTACTTCGGTGTCGAACACCTGAATATGCGCTCGAAATCAGCAAAAAATTTTCTCACCACTGATCTTCCCCTGATTGCGCGGTACTGTACTTTTTGCGGAGTGAAATCCTATCTGACCCTCAATACTATTATTTACGATCAGGAAATCGAACTTTCTCATCAGTTGATAGATGCTGCAGCTGCTGCCGGAATCTCTGCGGTGATCGCCTCCGATCAGTCGGTGATCGAATATGCTCGTGATCGGGGAGTTGCTCTCCATTTATCAACTCAGCTGAATATCTCCAATTTCGAAACGGTAAGGTTTTATGCAAAATACGCTGATGTAATGGTGCTGGCGAGAGAACTTACCCTCGATCAGATCAGCGAAATATCAGGAAAAATTGGTGCTTCAGGAATAAAAGGCCCTTCCGGGAACCCAATAAAACTGGAACTTTTCGTCCACGGTGCACTTTGCATGGCCATATCGGGCAAGTGTTACCTGAGCCTTCATCAGTATAATGTATCAGCCAACCGGGGCAGCTGTCAGCAGGCGTGCCGGAGGGCCTACAGGGTGGAGGATATCGAATCCGGTGATGAACTCGAGATCGATGAGCAATATATCATGTCGCCAAAAGATCTTTCCACCATTCATTTCCTCGACCGCATTATGGCGGCAGGAATAACGGTGCTGAAAATCGAAGGGAGGGCAAGACCGGCCGAATATGTTCAAACGGTGACCTCCTGTTATCGGGAGGCGGTCGACAGTATTTTCGAAGGAATCTATACGGAGGATAAAATCGCAGACTGGAAAGAAAGGCTTTCAACAGTGTTCAACCGGGGATTCTGGGACGGGTATTATCTGGGTCAGCGACTCGGCGAATGGAGCTCGGTTTATGGCTCTGCAGCAACAAAAAGGAAAATCCTGATCGGAACAGCAACTAACTATTATTCCAGACTGGGCGTAGGTGAATTCGATATCCAATCGGAAAACCTTGAAACCGGAGATGAGGTCATTATAACCGGGCCCACAACCGGACTCATACAAATCACTGTGGATGAGATTCATAATAAAGGCGGACTGGTACAGGAAGCCCTCAAGGGCGAGCGGATAGCTTTTCTCACCGGCCGGAAAATCCGGCGGGGCGATAAACTTTTCAAATGGGTAAACGCTACCCAATAACTTAATTTTTTTATTTATTAAAAGGGGGCAACTTGTTGATAAGAGCATTGACAAATCCCTTGGATGATTAAACATAATGTTTAATTTACAAGGCTTTTGTGCAAAGTCGGTTCATTTGTGGAAGGAAAATATACATTCAGGTAAAAAGAACTCAATCAGTCAATTATAACCAAAACTATGCGTTTATGAGAAATCTTTCCAAATTCTTAGTGCTAATTGTTCTTGGCGTATTCACTGCATTCAGTGGCTATTCCCAGATCACAACCTCCGGGATGAATGGTAAAGTTACCAACCCCGATGGAACACCGCTGCCGGGCGCTACGGTGACTGTTATTCATGTTCCCTCGGGAACGAAGTACGCTGTGGCCACAAATACCGACGGCCTGTTTAACCTCCAGGGCATGAGATCCGGTGGTCCTTACAGTGTTGAAGTATCCAGCGTGGGCTATTCAAAGAAAACTTTCACCGACATTAACCTGTCTCTGGGAACTTTCTTTACCCTTAATGCAAAACTTGCCGAGAGCAATAAGCAGCTTGGTGAGATTGTTGTTATTGGTGCCAGGCCTTCGGCTTTCAGCACTGATAAAACCGGGGCCTCAACCAACATCACCAAGTTGGATATGGCTATGATCCCTTCACTGAACCGAAGTCTTTCGGACTATGTGAAATTGTCGCCTTACTCAACCGGTGGTAACTCTTTTGTTGGAAGAGAAAGCTACAATTCCAATATAACGGTTGACGGTGCAAACTTTAACAACAACTTCGGATTGTCATCAGCCGGTATGCCTGGCGTTTCCGGTGAGCCAATCTCCATGGAAGCAATCGAAGAAATTCAGGTGGCCGTTGCTCCTTTCGATGTTCGTCAGTCAAACTTTACCGGAGCCAGCGTAAATGCCATCACCAAAAGTGGTACTAATGACTTCCGTGCTTCTGTTTATGGTTTCTACCGCGATCAGAGCTTTAACGGAACGAAGATCCGGGATAAAGTATTATCCGTATCCCAATCCTCCAAAAAAGCTTATGGCTTTAACGTTGCAGGTCCGATCATCAAGAACAAATTGTTCTTCTTCATAAGCGCTGAAAAAGAGAATACACTTACACCGGGTAACACCCTTCTCGCTATGGAACCCGGTCGCGATCCCGCTACCGACCTGAACGTGAACGCATCCGTTTCTGCTGACTCCCTGAAAAGGTTTTCAAAGCTTCTGAATGATAAATTCGGATATCAAACCGGCAAATATGAAGCCTGGGGTGGTGATAACGAATTTAATAACAAGATCCTGGCTAAACTGGACTGGAACATCAATGATAAGAACAGACTTACCGTCAGGTATAACTATTCTGAAAGTTCAGCCAGATCAGCACTCAGCAACAGTGGTGATGCACGACCAACCATTGCAAGTTCAAGGCTTAGCCGCACAGGTGGTTTATCCTATGAAAATTCAATGTACTACCGCTCCAATAAGCTCCATTCAATAACGGGCGAATTGAACAGCAGATTCGGTGGATTTTCAAATAAGCTTCTTGCCGCTTATACCTCTTCAAAAGAACCCAGAGCCAGCGATAGCGAAATATTTCCTTTTATTGATATCATGACCGGTGACCCAAGTAAAGGTCTGCCGCAGATGTCAGCAGGTTATGAGCTGTTTTCCTACAAAAACAATGTAGATAACAACACCCTTATCGTAACCGATAACGTTACCTACCAGTTGAACAAACACAATTTTACCTTTGGCCTGTCATTTGAAAGCCAAACTTTTGGTAACAGCTATCTTCGTCAGGGTTCCGGATACTACCGCTTCAAAGATATCGGATCATTCGAAAATTATGTCAATGGTGTTGGCGACGGCAAACCATGGAATGCTAATTATGATCCTATCAACTTTGCTTACACTTATCCTATCAATGGTAATACTGAACCGGTTGCAAAACTTTCTTTCGGTCAGTTTGCCGGATACTTCCAGGATGAATATTCAGCTACAGCTAACCTGAAAATAACTGCAGGTTTGAGAATTGATGTTCCTATGTATTTCTCAGGCGCTGTTGATAACCCGGCTTTGAAAGATGTTACTTTCCGCGATGGTGAAAAAGTAGACCTTTCAACCTGGCCAACCACCAAACTCATGTGGTCACCACGCCTTGGTTTTTCATGGGATGTTTTCGGCGACAACAATCTGAAAGTAAGAGGCGGTACTGGTATTTTCACCGGACGTATTCCATTTGTATGGTTTACCAACCAGCCTTCCAACAGCGGTATGTTGCAGTACCAGCTGGTAATCAACCAGAGCGGTGGCCAGGCCAGCAAAGATCAGCTTGCCCGCCTGCCTTTCATGGCAAATGCAGGCGATCTTCTGAAAGATCCTGCCCTTGCTGATATTTTCCCGCAGGCGAACGCAGTTGGTGGCAGAATCGCAGCTATCTCCAAAGATTTCAAACTTCCGCAGGTATGGCGTACCAGCCTTGCTTTTGATATCAAACTACCGGCTAACATGCTGCTGACTCTTGAAGGTGTTTATACAAAAGATATCAATGCTATCTATTTTGATAACATCAACCTGCAACCTGCTGCCGATTCCATCGTTGAAGGTGGTAACATCAGAAATTACTGGTCAAACAGCAGCACTGCCACCAAATATATCACCAAACCATTTACCGATGTTGTGGTGATGAAGAATACCAAAATGGGACAGGGTTACGCAGTATCAGCCCGACTTGATTTACCGAGAGTGGCTGGGTTTAGTGGTATGCTCGCTTATGCACGTACCTGGGGCGAAGAAGCCACCGGAAAAACAGGGTCGGATCCGTTCTCCGCATGGCAGTATCGCGTATTGATGAATAACCTGAATACGCAGGAACTCGGATATACCGCTAATAATACCCCGCACAGGATTACCGCCGGACTGAATTACTCGGCTGAATACCTGAAGATTTTTAAATCAACCCTCTCCCTGTTCTATCTTGGCCGCACCGGCGATGCTTATTCCTTGATCTATAACGGTGATGCAAACGGCGACGGTACCTCATCCCATGAACTGATGTACATTCCTAGCAATGGCACTGATTTGCTCTGGGCTACCCCGGAAGATCAGGCTGCCTATTTTGCTTTTGCAGCTCAGGATCCTTATCTGTCAAAACATGCAGGTGAATATGCCAAACGCTTCGGCGCTTATAATCCATGGAACCAGAGACTGGATGTTCGCTTTGCCCAGGACATTAAAATTAAGGCCGGTAAAAACATGAACACTATCCAGATCAGTGTTGACGTAATCAATGCCATGAACCTCCTGAATTCATCATGGGGCCTTAACCAGACTTACGTTTACAACACCCCGCTGGAGTATGTTGGCCGCGATGCCGTGACCAATCAGCTGAAAGTTAAAATGCGTAAAGTAAATAACGAATACCCGAAAACTTCATTCCAGGATCCTACTTCGGTAGCCGGCACCTGGGGAATTCAGATCGGCGTTCGCTATCTCTTTAACTAATTTTTACGAGCCTTATAGGAGAGACCGCCCCGGATTTCCGGGGCGGTCTTTTAATTGAAACAGTATGGCAAACGACACGGATAATGGTAATTTTGCAATCTCTAACCATCTTCTAATGTTGAAAAGGTATTTATTGATTGTCCTCCTGATTTTTCCATTGGCTTATACCGGTTACTCACAGATCAAAAATTCCGCTATTATTGGAAGAGTGACCAACCTGCCAGGTTCACCGCTGGCCATGGCAACCATTGTTGCCAAGCATGTCCCGACCGGTGCGCTTTATGCCGCAATTTCAGACACCAACGGATTATACCGGCTGCCGGATATCAGCTCCGGAGGACCGTATACCCTTAAAGTTTCTCTGGCTGGCTTCGTTTCCATTACCCGGAATGATATATATCTTAGTCTGGGGCAGAGCTTCACGCTTGATGTTTTGCTCAAAGCTGAGGAGGTTAAACGAGTTAATAAAGCTAAAAACAGGAGTGTTGTGGTTCTCTCTATGGACGGTTTCCGGTGGGATTATCCTGATATTTACCATACCCCCAACCTCGATCGGATCGCTAAGGCCGGTTGTAAGGCCGGATCGCTGAAACCAAGCTACCCTTCCAAGACCTTTCCAAACCATTATGCCATTGCAACCGGATTATATCCCGACCATAACGGTATCGTCCAAAATAGTTTTTATGATCCCAAACTCGACCGCACCTTTCGCATGGGCGACCGGCAGGCTGTTGAAGACTCCATTTTCTGGGAAGGAGAGGCCATCTGGGAAACTGCAGAACGGCAGGGAGTGAAAACAGCTGCCTATTTTTGGGTGGGCTCCGAAAGCAACGAACATTACCGTCCCGGAATCTCAAAGAAATATGAATCCGGATTCCCTTATAAACAGCAAATCGATACCGTTTTTAAATGGCTTTCCATGCCTTCGGATATTCGCCCCGAACTGGTCATGTTCTATTTTGATGAGCCCGATAAAACCAGTCATGCCTTTGGACCGGAAAGCCCGGAAACGAAAAAGGTGGTGGAAAATCTCGATAAACTGCTGGGAACACTCCTGGACGGACTGAAAATTATTGAGAAGAAATCTTCCCTGGCGATCGACCTGATTATCCTGTCCGATCATGGTATGGGCCATATTCCGGCAGGGCAACAGATCTTTCTTGAAGACATCATCGACCTGAAAAAAATCAAACGCATCAATGGAGGAAGTCCGGTATTAATTCTGGAACCTGATCCGGAAGCTTCAGCAGAGCTTTACGTCAAGCTAAAATCGACTCAGCACCTGAAGGTATGGAAACGCACCGAATTGCCTCCGCGTTATCATTATGGCACTCATATACGCATTCCGGAGCTTATTGTGGAGGCTGACAGCGCCTACGGCATAGAAATAAGGCACAAGGCAGAAGGCAAAGGGCTCAAGGAAGGTGAAAAGGCTCAAGGCTCAGGGCTCAATTATAGCCTGGGGATGCATGGATACGATCCGGATAACCGTGATATGCATGGAATATTCTATGCAATGGGGCCATCATTCAAAAAGGGATTTGTACAGCCGACATTCGAAAATGTCAATATCTACTCGCTGCTGGCCCGCCTGCTGAAGGTGCAGCCGGCCAAAACCGACGGGAATCTGAACCTGGTAAAGGGAATGCTCCTTGATAACTAAAAATCGCGGTTCAGATCGAATACCTTCTCCATCAATTGCCATTTAATTTCAGTGCTTCCGGGCAGGGCCTGCTGGAATTTCTTCATCAGGGCCTCCCATTCCGGCTGCTTTTCAAGGGTCGACAGCTTTTTCATCTGCTCGTCCCATTTGAAACCGGCAGGAGTTTCAGCAATCATATACATCCTGGTGCCGATAAGATAGATCTGCATATCCAGGATTCCCACTGATATAATCCCTTTGGATATTTCGGGCCAGTGACCGGCGGAATGATAATGACGGTACTGGCTGATCAGTTCGGGATTATCCTTTAAATCCAGGACCTGGCAATATCTTTGGGTTGGGTTTTTATATACCGGCTCTGAATAGCCTGATTTGGCCGTTTCTTTCAATCCGGTTGGATTCAGCTGAAAAACATTTTCCAGCGCCATCCACTTCACCCCCTCTTTATCATAAGGAATAAGCTGCTGAAACTGCCACACATAGTCGCTCCACTCCGGCTGTTTCTCCAGTTTACCCAACCTTGCCATCTCCTTATCATAATCCCAGTCGAGCGGAGCTTCCAGGATCATGAACATGCGGGTTTTCCAAAGATAAATCTCCATATCACTGATGCCCACCTCTTTTATCCCTCTCGGAATTTCCGGCCAGATGCCTTCTTTGGTGTGAACATGCTTATACTGGCGGATCAGGTCGGGATCGTTCCTGAGGTCAAGCGCCATGCAATAACGTTTTTGCATTTTGGGATGGTTTTGGGAAGATAATTGTATCGGCAGAACTGATAGAATCAGCAGCAAAGCCGGTAATTTAAATAACTTCATATAGTTGACCTATTGAATGGTTATCCGTTCAGTTTGTTTTCCGTTCGACGTTTGAATTTGAATCTGATAAATTCCTTTTGACAAGCTCCTGAGATCTATCGGCCTGACAACAGTTCCTGAACCTGCGCTGAACTGATTGTCAAAAACGACCTGCCCGTTCAGGTTGATCACCCGGACGCTGATCTTATCCGGCTGATCCAGGTTGAATTCCAGGCTGAACAATCCGTCACTTGGATTCGGATACATACGGACCAAATTCAGTATACTGTTTTCTCTGATGCTCAGGGATTGGGAGGTAAGCTGGATATCGTCGATTCCTGCTCCCCCGAAAGCAGTGCCGATATTCTCAAAATTAAACCCGATCTGGGTAGTTAAGGTCAATGCCGTATCGGGAAGTACGATTTTTACATTTTCCCAGATCCATTCATTTTCACTTTTAGGATCCAGTCCGATCAATTGCCTCCAGGTGCTGTCCTCCGAAACCCGGTAAACAACATTCAACTTGCCGGCATCAGCGATTCGAAGATAACTATACTTAAATGAAAGTGTTACAGCGGTTCCTGCGAATGGTGTCATATCGGTGGCCGGTGAAACCAGATAATCTGTCACCCTGTTTCCTGCTGTAGTTTCTGACCCCAGTATTCCGTAAAAGTGCCCGTTATTTCCTGAAATGTTCAGATCGCCTGCGGTGCCGTATTTCCATCCGTTCACTGTTTTTGGGGAGGCCCATCCTGAAGTTCCGGACTCAAAGTCCACGAAATAAGGCAGGGTAACAGCATCGCTCAAAATGGCTGAAACCGAATTGGAAGTTTTGGCATCCGTGGAGTTGGCATAAACAGCCACTACATAATAGGTGTAGTCTTTGTTTTGCTGAACCTTATCGTCAGTATAATATGGAACGTTGCTTACATCATACTGCACTCCGTTACGGTAAATCTTGTAATTGGTAATATACTGGGGATAGAAGGGTGCATTCCAGTAAAGGTTGATTTTGTTTGTTCCGGTAACTGCAGAAAGATTGGTAGCCGGTAAAACCGGGTCGGATGCGGCAAGGGGTGTTTCCCAGAGTCCCCTGCCAAACGTGGAGGCACGGAGCCTGGATCGCGACCGGTCGAGATGATCATAATAAATTTCCAGCTCGCTGACTTCAACCGAAACCGGAAGATTTGTATTGAAAAATACCCAGTTGGTCATTCCGGCATCCTTAAAATATACACCGGCATCAGTACCAACATATAATCCTTCATTGCTTGATTCATCAAACACGATAGTATTCATGTATACAGATGGCAGATTGGCGCTGATATCGGTCCAGGTTTCTCCTTTATCGGATGATTTAAATACCTTTCTTCCCTGCGTCATATAAAGAGTGCGGGAATCGAAAGGATGGCATTCCATGTCGTAAACAATCGCATTCTGCGGGAGTCCCGGGGATAGATCTGTCCATACCGGTACAGGCACAGTAAAATCATCCGTTCGAAAGAGCTTGCGGTCCTGACGGGATGCAAAAAGCATTTTAGCCTCGGCAGGCGACTGCTCAAGGGCGCTCATGTACACATCGTTTGTTCCGGCGAGATTAGTGGAGATTTTTTTCCATGAGACGGCATTTGAATTTTTGAGATCATGCGTGATCCACACATTCTTGTAGCCGGCAATCATGGTGTTTCCATCTGATTGATGAATGAGGAAAGGTGTCACCCAGGCACCTTCTTCATTGATGCCCCCGAATCCTTTACCGCCAACCTGGCGGCCCGGTCCGTTGAACACATTCTGGGTAATCGATCCGTAATAGAGAGTGGTGTAGGAATAGAGGTAATCGGTAGGGTCAACGGCCGATTCCATTCCGTCGCCTCCGCCCACTGTTACCCAATGGACTCCCGTCCACGTGGCACTGCCATTATCCTGAAAACCGGTAACCGTCAGATAAGGATTGGTGACGCTAACACCCAGACGGTAAATTTGTCCGATCCCAAGACCTATGGAGATCTCTTTCCAGCTGGCTCCTTTGTTATCGGTATAATAGATACCTCCGTCATTTCCGGCATAGAGCCTTTTATTGACCGGATTATAGAAAAAACAGTGCTGATCTGCATGGACTTCTGAAGCGCCGCTACCGGTCCAGTGACCGATGATCCTCCAGTTTTTTCCACCGTTGTCTGATCTCCAGAGGTTGACACCGCCCACATAAACAACCTGTGCATTTATTGCATCAATAGAAATGCACAGGTCATACCAGGCCTGACTTCCGGAATCGCTGCCATCAGAGGAATATCCGAGAATATTAGGAGAAGTGGACTGTACGATAAAGTTTTTGCCATCATCCTGCGATACCCAGCAGCCAGAAAAGGGGCCGTTGCTGCAAAGCAGGTACACCAGATTGGAGGCTGCCGGAGTAACGCCGATAACCATCCTGCCTTTGGTAAATACCCCGTCGGTTCCGGGAACCTGTACCCAGGTTTCCCCGGCGTCTTCGCTCCGGTAAAAACCATTGGCACCCACAGAGGCGCAATAGGCTATGTTTGAACTGCCCGGCTTGAATTTAACATCCTTAAAAGTGGCGCCCGGTGAAGCAAATTTCAATGCCCAGTTAGCGCCGCCATCGGTGGTTTTATAAATTCCGCCGTTTGCAGCGGCCAGAATGAAATTCGGATCACTTTCGCTTCTTGCCATCATGCCCACGGTAATCTCACCCATGCCGGTATTGTACATTTCCCAGGTATTCCCGCCGTCGGTGCTTCTGATTACCCCGATACCGCGTGCATCGCCATGATCGCGATCACCGGTTCCAACCAGGATCTCGTCAGGTTTTGTGGGGTGAACCAGGATCGAGGAAGCGCCCAAAGAGGGCATGTGGTCGGTTAGAACCACCCAGCTTTTACCACCATCGGTCGATCGCCAGAATCCGCCGGAGGGGGACCCCACATAAACAATGCTGGTGTCTGTGGGTGAACAGGCAATGGCGTTCAGCCTGCCCAAC
>CAILAQ010000352.1 GCA_903832165.1 uncultured Bacteroidota bacterium
AGCTTGACGGATATGTTCCGGAACCTGCGCTCATCAGCGAGGAGGAACTGAAAGCTGCCGGAAACCTGCTGCCCGAACCCCTCAAGCAATCCATCGCTTTGGCTGCCGTTAATATTCGCAAATTTCATGAGTCACAGGTTCGCGAGACCAATCCCGTCCATATAGCCAGAGGAATTACCTGTTACCAGAAATGGCTTCCTGTGGAACGCGCCGGCCTTTATATTCCCGGCGGAACAGCACCGCTGTTTTCTACCGTGCTGATGCTGGCAATCCCGGCACAGATTGCGGGCTGTAGCGAAGTGGTCCTCTGCTCTCCGGGCAACAAGGAAGGCAAGATCCATCCCGCAATTCTTTATGCTGCCGCCTGGTGCGGAATCACGAAAATCTTCCGTATCGGAGGCGTTCAGGCCATCGCTTCCATGGCTTACGGTCTGGGCCCGGTGCCGAAAGTTGATAAAATATTCGGACCCGGCAACGGTTGGGTAACTATGGCAAAACAGCTGATCGGCCGCTCAGGAGTGGCAATCGATATGCCTGCCGGACCCTCCGAAGTGATGGTAATCGCTGATGAAACGGCGAAAGCATCTTTTGTCGCAGCCGACCTTCTCTCGCAGGCAGAGCACGGAATCGACAGCCAGGTATTTCTCTTAACCACCTGCTGGGAGCTGGCGGAAAAGGTAAACGACGAAACGGAACTCCAGGTTTCAAATCTTCCTCGTAAGGCAATTGCTGTCAAAGTGCTTGAAAATAGCAAGATCATTGTCTTGCATGACGAGGCCTCCATGATGGATATGGTAAATCAGTATGCCCCGGAGCACCTGATTATTGCTACAGAGAACTTTACCGGCCTGGCAGAACAGGTCAGACATGCCGGATCAGTTTTCCTCGGAAATTATTCGCCTGAAAGCGCCGGTGATTATGCTTCGGGCACCAATCATACCCTCCCGACATCAGGCTATGCCAGGTCATACAGCGGCTTGTCGCTTGATTCTTTTATGAAGTCAATTACTTTCCAGGAGCTTACGCCAAAGGGACTGAAATCTATCGAGCCGGCAATCAGCATCATGGCCAGGGCCGAAGGTCTCGAAGGTCATGCCAGAGCTGCCATCATCCGACAAACACAGGGAGAGAACAAGAAAGACGAAAAAGACGAACAAGACGAAAAAATGGGGAGTAAGTACAATCTGATGGATTACCTGAATCCGCTGAACTTGCTCTACCCACTGAATATACTGGATCCTGAGAGTCAGCTGAATCCATTGAATCTTCTGGACCGGCTGATGCCGGAAAATGCCGGTGAAAAGCTCCCGAGCCTTAGCCCCATGAACCTCGTGAGGCCGAATATCGCTTCACTGGTTCCCTATTCATCCGCACGCGATGAGTATACCGGCCGTCAGGGATTATTCCTTGATGCCAACGAAAATCCTAATGATACCGGGCTTAATCGTTATCCCGATCCGCGCCAGACCGACCTTCGTGCCAAGGTTGCTGAAATGAAAAGCATCAACCCTGAGAATCTTTTTCTTGGTAATGGCAGCGATGAGGCCATCGATTTACTGATCCGGATCTTTTGCGAACCTCGCCTCAGTCGTATCATTACCCTCAGTCCAACCTATGGCATGTATGCCGTATGCGCAGGAATTCAGGATGTTGCAGTTGATAAAGTGCTGCTGAATGCTGATTTTTCCGTCAATACCGGAGCAATTCTGGATGCTCTTCGCTTCGATACGAAAATGATATTCCTCTGTTCTCCGAATAATCCTACGGGCAACCAGATTACACTGAACGTAATACGCTATCTCGCCAGCAGGTTTAGCGGCATTGTGGTGGTGGACGAAGCCTATATCGATTTTGCCGAACGTCCTTCCGCTTCAACGCTCATTGAAGAGTGCCCGAATATCGTGGTGCTTCAGACTTTCTCAAAAGCCTGGGGACTGGCAGGCGTCAGACTAGGTATGGCCATTGCTGATGAAGATGTTATCAATGTGATGAATAAGGTCAAGTACCCCTACAATGTTAATGTACTCACTGCCGCCAAAGTTATGGAGCTGGTTACAAAAGATGGACCTGATGTGCGATTGATACTGACCGAAAGAATCAGGTTGGCTGATAACCTCAGAGGCTTGCCCATCGTGGAAAAAGTGTTTCCCTCTGATTCGAATTTCCTGCTGGTGAAATTTACCGATCCGAAAGGAACTTATAAATACCTGGCGGATAATGGAATTATCGTCCGCGATCGGTCAAGCCAGCCACTTTGCGAAGGGTGCCTGAGAATTACTGTGGGCACACCGGCAGATAACGATCAGCTGATCAGTGTGCTGATGCGATAATGTGACAATGTGCTAATTTGCTAATGTGCTAATGTGCCAATGATAAGAATTAGGTAATCAAGTAATCAAGTAATGAAGAAGGTGCTGTTTATTGATAGGGATGGAACGCTGATCGTGGAACCGGTTAGTGAGCAGGTCGATAATTTCGAGGATTTGCACTATCTGCCCGGTGTTATTACGCAGCTCGGCCGTATAGCCCGGCTGTTGCCCTACGAATTGGTTATTGTTTCAAACCAGGATGGACTGGGTACCGCCGCTTATCCGGAAAATACCTTCTGGCCGGTGCAGGACCGTATGATGGAGACTTTTGAGCAGGAGGGCATACACTTCACGGAAGTCTTTATCGATAAGAGTTTTGAGTACGAAAATCTTCCCACCCGAAAGCCGGGAATCGCCATGTTGGAAAAGTACATGAACGGCGATTATGATCTGGCCGGATCCTTTGTGATTGGCGACCGTACCACGGATATCCGCATGGCGGCCAATCTGGGCAGCCGGGGAATCTATATCGGGACACCGGAGAAATGGAACAGCAGGGTTCGTGCCGGCGATGAGGAGCATTGTGCACTTAAGGCATCGTCCTGGAAAGAAATTGCCGACTTCCTGATTAAAAATGAACGGTACGCCGAACTGCACCGCGCTACCAAAGAAACCGATATTCTCGTAAAAGTGGCCCTCTACGGTGAAGGGAGATCGAATGTTTCCTCAGGTATCGGATTTTTTGATCACATGCTCGATCAGCTGGCACGTCACAGCGGATGCGATCTGGATGTTACTGTTAAAGGCGATCCGGAGGTTGATGAACATCATACCGTTGAAGATGCCGCCCTTGTTCTCGGACAGGCTTTCAGACAGGCCTGGGGCGATCTGAGGGGCATGAACCGTTATGGCTTCGTTTTGCCGATGGATGATTCGCAGGCTTCTGTCTCGATTGATCTTGGCGGCCGCCCTTACCTCAAATGGACTGCGGAGTTTACACGCGAAAAAGTTGGGGAATTGCCAACAGAACTCTTCCCTCATTTCTTTCGCTCATTTTGCGATGGCGCACGCTGCACCCTCCATATCGAGGCAACGGGCGAAAACGAGCACCATAAGATTGAAGCAATTTTTAAAGCATTTGCACGAACAATAAAACAGGCTGTTTCAGGCAACGAGCAAGGCGGAGTGCCAAGCACCAAAGGAGCCATCGACTGATGAAAATTGTAGTAATAAAGTATAACGCCGGCAACATCGGATCAGTGGCGAACGCACTGGAACGGCTCGGCATGCAGTGCTCGGTGACCGATGACCCTGACACCATTACCCGGGCCGATAAGGTTATCTTTCCGGGAGTGGGCGAGGCCAGCTCCACCATGAAATACCTTAAGGAGAGCCGGCTTGATCAGCTCATCCCCGGCCTTAAGCAACCGGTTCTTGGAATCTGTCTCGGAATGCAGCTCATGTGCACCTGGTCGGAGGAGGGCGATACCCCGGCGATGGGGATCTTTCCGCAAAAAGTGGAACTGTTCAGGGGTTCAGTAAAAGTGCCCCACATGGGTTGGAATTCGATCAGCTTTAACCAGGATGGACTGTTTAAGGGAATTGAATCAGGATGCTACGTGTATTTCGTCCATTCCTATTACGTTGAAACCGGAATATCAACTCTGGCAACCTGCGATTACGGAATCCGTTTCAGCGCTGCGCTGCACCATGATAATTTTTATGCCGTACAGTTCCATCCTGAAAAAAGCGGGGAAATTGGACAGCAAATCCTGAAAAACTTTATTGAATTATGATAGAGATCATTCCGGCAATCGACCTGATGAACGGCAAATGCGTGCGGCTCAGCGGCGGCAGGTTCGATACCATGAAAATCTATTCAGATAATCCAGTTGCCATGGCCCGGAATTTTCGGGATCAGGGCGTGAAATATCTTCATATTGTGGATCTGGATGGTGCCCGCACCGGCCACCCGGTTCATATCGGCTTGTTGAAGGAAATTGCAGCAATCCGCGGAATGAAAGTTGATTTTGGAGGTGGCATTCGCTCAAGGGAATCGTTTAAAGCCGTTCTGGAGGCCGGTGCCGACCGGGTTAGCATCGGAAGCCTCGCTGTGACTAATCCGGGAGAACTCGAAAATTGGCTGATGGATTTTGGAGCCGAAAAGGTTCTTCTCGGGGTTGATGTTAAGAATGAGAAAGTTGCTTACCACGGATGGCAAAGTGAATCAGCTATCGGTTGGCAGGAATTTATCGGATTCTGGCTTGCCAGAGGCATAGATCGTATCTTCTGCACGGATGTGGCCCGCGATGGTGAGCTTAACGGCCCGGCCGTTGAATTATATCAGAGAATGATCCAACAATTCCCCGGACTCGACCTGCTGGCCAGTGGCGGCGTGTCAGGTCCGGAAGATATCAGACAGCTGGAAGCGGCAGGAATAAAAGGAGTTATTGTCGGCAAAGCTATATACGAAGGCAAGCTCAACGCCTCTTATCCCCTCCTTCCAAAGGAGGGGGCAGGGAGAGGTACTCCTGGCGCTGGTGCAGGTCTCGCCAAACGTATTATTCCCTGTCTCGACATCAGAGATGGCCGTACGGTAAAAGGAATTAATTTTATCGATATCAGGGATGCCGGCGATCCGGTTGAACTGGCCGTGAGATATGCAGCAGATGGCGCTGATGAATTGGTGTTCCTTGATATTACTGCCACAATCGAAGGCCGTAAGACTTTCCCCTTGCTGGTAAAGAAGATTGCTAAAGTGCTGAATATACCTTTTACCGTGGGTGGCGGGATCAGTACTTTCGAGGATGCAGTTGTCCTCCTCGAGGCAGGTGCCGATAAAATCAGCCTGAATTCCGCGGCAGTGAAGAACCCGGAAATCATTGATCGCCTGGCCCGGAGCTTTGGTAACCAGTTTGTTGTTTTGGCCATCGATGCTAAAGAGGAGAATGGCTGGGAAGTATATGTCAATGGCGGACGTGTGGCTGCTGGTAAAGATTTGTTCGAATGGGCTCGTGAAGGTCAGGAAAGAGGTTGCGGCGAAATCCTTTTTACCAGTATGAACCACGATGGTACTAAATCAGGTTTTGCCAATCAGGCTCTGGCCCGTATGTCAGACTTGCTCACTATCCCGGTGATTGCTTCGGGCGGTGCCGGCAAGCCTGAGCATTTCCGGGAGGCTTTCACCTTAGGAAAAGCAGATGCAGCTCTTGCTGCCAGCGTATTCCATTTTGGGGAAATACCGATAACTGATCTTAAACAGTACCTTTACAACGAGG
>CAILAQ010000353.1 GCA_903832165.1 uncultured Bacteroidota bacterium
GTACAATGTTCAGCCAGGTGCGGTAGGGACCATCGCAGCTGTGACAGGTAATCACCGAGCCGTCAGTGGTGGCTTTTTTACCCACCATGATGCTGGTACACGAGGCCTTTTCTTCGGGAACCTCAATAAATTGTGCAACCGCCAGCTGCGCAAACATCAGCAGCGCGGTCAGCAGGTAAGCATACTTTGCAAAAGATTTCGTTTTCATTTTATTCGGATCTATGGTTTTTCAATCAAGTTTTCTTCGTTAATTAAACACTTTTTATGCATAATGCCGTTGTTTGCGACGGGGTCCCCGCCTCCGCGGGGATGACAACTCTTCGAGGCGAACTTGATTTTGTAGTTTCAAAATTCAAAATTGGCCTTCGAGCCTCGTCATTCAAAAATCACCTTCCCTTTACCCGCCGTCTTCGGATCAATGAGAAATGCCCCTACACCTTTTTCAATGAGCTCCTTATATTTCGGAACGCCTTCACAGACAATCTCCTTTTCGGGATGAAATTCATTCCAGCTCTGAAGGATCTGCAGAACTGTTGAGGTGTGCCTTCCCACCCGTTTTGCAATCGGCCATCCATTCTCGTCAATGGGTGCGTAAAGCAATCCGTGTTTGCCGGCCTTCACCACAAACGCATCTTTTCCTTCGAGGAGCTGTTTCTCGCCGGTGATCCCGCGCGTGGCATCCAGGAATGGCTCGGGTGCTTCCAGAAGCAGCGAGATAGCATCGGAATGGTCGCCAATCTCACGATGGGATAGTCCATGCAGGTTGACGGGCGAAAACTCGGTGCCAATGGAAAATCCCTCAAAATCGGTCAGGGTCATGGAGGCCATGGTCGCCAGGTCCTGTCCTTTTTCGTGAGTTACGATGGTGTTTATCACCGGATACTGAAGCTCAGCTTCATGCATGTCAATCACCACATCAACCTTTTCCTGCCTGATGAGGTTCATGAAAGCAAAGGTTGTCCGTTCAGTGAGCGTGCCATTCGCCCTTCCGGGCCAGGCACGGTTGAGGTTCCGGATATCCATATAAGCCAGGTTCTGCCTGCTCGGATAATGTATGTAAACTTCAGGATCGGGCCACTGATCGAGCGGATTAGTCCACCGGTCACCCATGCGAAATTTCTGTCCGCCCCAGGTTGTCGGTATGGTATATAACTGCGGATAGGCGCCGCTGGGCCGGGTAACTGTGGTGCCGCTGCGGTTGGTGGATAATACCACGATAAGCCTGCCTTTCTGCATCTTTGCATGCTCAACAAGGATCCAGCCTGCCAGACGGCCGGCGGGTTCCTCTGGGTGCGATCCGGCCAGTACCATAATCGTGGCTCCGGGCTCACTGCCCTCTACCATATATATGTTGCAGTCGTTCACCGATCCGCTGAGCTCCGGGAAATAGTCGGCGAGCTTTTTGACTTTCACCTGGTCGGAAATGACCACCTCTTCTTTATAATGCCGGTGTTGATAAAAGCTGATTCCGGCAACAGTCATCACTACCAGGCCGGCCAGTCCGATCAGACTTTTTCTAAGGATATCTTTTCTGTCCATGTTGTTCCCCTATTTGAGCATGAATAAGCGTAACAGAAACGGTATCAGTATAATCACATAAACGATCTCTTTTTTCCAGTCCTTGGTTTTGATCATGTTATAAATGATCAGCACCACCAGAAAAGCGATAAGCGCGTAATAGAGGATCGATATTATCTGGCTTAGAATTGCGTTCATTTCGATGATTTATATTCCGGTTAAAAATCCCAGCTGTTTGCTGTAAACAACCATCAGTGTACCTAAAATCATGATAACAATGGCTGGTACGATGCATTGTTTCAGGAACTTGCCATAGCTGTCCTTGGCGCCGGCCACATCAACCGTGAGCCGGCCGATAATCGCTGTTGGCGGCAGTGCATCTCCCAATGGCCAGATTACGCTCATGCCGGCGAGGGCCACGATCGGGTTTAGTCCCATCGAGTTGAAAAGCAAAACCAGCGGCACACCAAAAACCGCTGCCGAACCGTACATCAAAACAGATTCGGTTATCGGAAGGAAAAAGAACAGACTGCCGATAACGAGGAATGCAGGCAGCGTGATAAAGGTGATCGCGAGCAGTCCGCGAACCCCGGTCAATGTCATGATCTGTACTAGAATCCCTACACACGTGAGGGTGCCGATCAGCGGAAGCAGCTGCTTGAGGGTCGCCGCCGAGATCTTGAACAGGTCGATTTTTTTTGGAGAAAGCAACCACGAAGCGAGGGCTGCAAACAGGAACATCAATGGCATCCCTACAACCGGCGTATCATGCGGCCATTTGCGACCCATAAACATCAGCACGAAAAAAATCAGAAACGGTATCGCGATGCGGGTCCAGTTCATTTTTTGCGGAGGCTCAGGCAACTCTTCGAACGCTTTGTCCACATCAATTTTGTTGCCTTTCCATCCGAGGAAGAAGATCGTGAACAAGGCCCCGAGAACGCAGGGGATCAGTAACGGCCAGAAGAATCCGACATAAGGCATATTTACTCCTGCAGCAGTCATCATAGCCCATAAGCTCACAGGAGGTGCTGCGGCACTCAGACCGGCAATGAGAAAAATGATCGCGGCGGTTTTGATCTTGGTTACTCCCATATAATTGAGCACCACGGCAACCATGCTTCCCACGATCAGCACCGTAACGCTTCCGGCACCGGTCAGCGCTCCCGGAATCAGCAGCAGAAAGGCCAGGAGAATCAACAGCAGCACGCGGCTTTTGTGGAAGGTTTTGATGATCGACCTGACCGCATAAGCCACTCCTCCTGATTCTTTTAAAATATTCATGAACAAAGTGGCGCAGAAGAATATCAGGTTGATATCCATATAGGTGATCGCACCTTCAGCAACGTGGCGGGCAGGGAAAAAATGTCCGCCGGCCGCTGCTCCGGCCAAAGCTGCAACCAGCATGGCGAGCTCGGTCGACAGCTTAAACCGCAGTGCGATGAAGTAGAAAAGGACCATCACCCCCAGGACGATGGCCGCAGAAGTGTACATGTCCACTTTTATGGGGCTTATTTAGTGAAAACTTTTTTCAGGACACCCTCAATCTCCGTGTTCATCTCAAATAGGATGAGCGGAATATTTTTCCCCTTGGAAATGGTGGTGAACCGTCCGTCGGAATCGCCCTCTTTTTTTACGATCATCAGGTCGCAAACAGTGCAAACGGCATCGATCGACATTTCATCAGTATTATCGCCGGTGGAGGCTCCCTGCGAACGCCTGGCCATTCCTTCGATGTGGGAACCGATGATTTTGATGCCCTGCTTTTTGGCTTCAGTAATCAGTGCTTTAGTGCGTGTAAGCTCATCGTCCATGGAAACACCGGCGGCGCCCATGCCCTTTAAACTGGCTCCGGTTACTATGATGACTGATTTGTAAGGCTTGCCTTCCTTCTTTCTGGCAATCAGGTCCTCAGCTTTTGCCTGCAGGTTGTAATCAAAGGCGATGGCATCTTTTTGCAGGAAGATTTTCAGCCTCACCGGTCCCGGACTCTGGCCGCATGAAGTGAGTAAAACTGGCTCTGAGGCAGTTTGCGCAACAGCCTGGTTGGCAGTCGTTATCAGCGACATCGCGAAGCCCAGAATAAGCAGTCGGGAAATCCTGGTTGAATTGAATCTTTTCATATTGATTTTTAGATATTTACAGATTGGAATGACAGGTGACGATACTCTTGTTGTTTCAAAGATATTAAACTTACTCTTTTGATGGCTTTTCAATGGCTGTTATATAGCATCCGGTAACGTATAACCACGAGGATAAACCAGAGAAGACCAACGAGACTGATGATCAGGGCCACCGGATCGCGATGTCCATCGAACCTGACCGGATCTTTTGTAACTGCCGGTGTTGAGGCCGGATCCCAGGGAAGATGATATTTCTGCGCCAAACCCTTGATAAACAAAAGATGGATGACCGGAATATTCTTAAGCAGCATGGCATGGATCATCCCCTGCCTGGAAGTCTCCGGGATGGTTGCCTTCTTTATCAGGCCTGGCTTGATACTCAGCACCGTTTGACTACTCCCGAGGTTGGCATATCCACCTCCGGAATTGATGAATGCCTTTATCCGTCCGGGGTTCCCGTTGAAATAGATCTTCTCCCGTTCCAACCGGTTTTTCTGCAGATCTTTCTCGCTGATCAGCGGAATATTGGCGTCACTCAGACTGGTTCTTATCCGGTCCGATATGCCCCGTTCAAATTCCGGGCCTGTGTCATCTTCCCCGCCGATGGAGGCTGCTGCCGGCTTAAATTCAACGATATGTTGGTCGAGTAGCAACCGGTAGATATCCCAAAGGTTAAAATCGGGATTGGATGCACCGAAGGAGGAGGACCCGAAGGAAAAGATCACTATCGGATGTAGCTCCAGCGCTTTTGAGGCAGCCAGTGAAGCCACCAGCAGGGCAGGGAAGGAGGCCGAACTGCCAATGGCAATGGTGTCTCCTTTATGTACCCCTGCTTCCAGAAGAAGATGCGCGATCAGTGCAGCGAAATTGGGATTCAGCGTTGTCCGTTTAGCAGCCGGGTCGCCAATCGTGGTAGTCAGTTCCGACCATTCCGGTCCGATCAGGCCACTATGCCCGGGATCCTCAGGATTGTCTGTATTGATGCTGTTTGAGGCGGTATATGCACTGATCGCATCCAGGGAAATTTTCATATTTTCTGCTGCCGCAATTAATACCGGTGAGCCTGAATTGCCTCGAGAATTCAACTGCAGTGAAATAGCCACCATTAGACCGATTCCAATCAGCCCGTTGATCAGAAGGAAGATCGTTTTTTTATCGGGCCGTTGAATCGAAAGCCAGTTCATATCAGCCTAAAAAATAAAAATAAATTTTGCTGATAAACAGGAGAACCGCGAGCACTATAGCTATGGAGGAGAGGGTCGCAACCACGCCCTGCTTATCGAAATTGCCGGCAATCAAACCGGGAATCACCCAGCCGATCATTCGCATTTCCATCGAAATTGGAAAGATCATCGGCACGATGAACGAGAAGGAGAACGATATTACAGCGCTTATCAAAATCAGGAAAACGAACCTGCGCTTGCCGAAAAGAATCAGGTATCTTGCAGCCAGCCTGTAAATCAGCCAGGCAATCAACGCGGCAAACAGTGTTCCGGTGATACGCAGCGGCTGATCGGCATAGAGAACCAGATATCCGGGTACAATGATTCCACCCGGAAAATAGCCGGTTACCGCTATGAAGAGCAGTGAAATCAGGAGGCCGGTAAAGAAGAGTTCGTATTCCAAATTGTTATGAAGTAAGAAGTTAGAGATTCGAGAGCCAATTTTGAATGGTGAAGTTCCAAAATCAAATTGCCCTCGTTAGAGTTGTCATTCCCGCGCAGGCGGGAACCCCGTCCCTGACCACGAATTTAAGCAGCGGAAGCCCAGCCCGTGAATGTTTGCAATGCCAAAAATAACGATATCGCCGGTTGTTGTTTGATCGATCTGCCTCAATATTTTTCCGGGATTTGACGAGGTGAGCCGTTCACAGTTTCTTAGTTTTCTGGTAAAGATATGGGAATGCGTTCCGGATACATATATATGATGGAACAGATTCTTGCCATCGGTTTGTAAATAATTGAGCCATTGCTGACTGCGCTCACTCCGGTCAGAGCGTAATGAGATCAATCCAATAATTTTTGGCCCGCAAGAATTTTCGATTTGTGAAGAATTTTCAGTTTCTGAAGGATTTCTGGCTTCCTCTCTGAACTCTTTCGAACTCCTTTTTGCAATACCAATAATAACTTCTCCTGCTTGTTTGTATAAATCCCGCACCAGTATTTTCATAGTTTTTTCGATAACCTGAACCGTCGATACGGGATCGTTTGCCGCAAAAGCATTAACGAACCAGATTTTCCGACTCTTTTTGTCAGCATGCAGACCTGGTTCAAAAGTGATCCCGGAATCATTCAGGAGTTTATCATCCAACCTGAAAATACCCAGCTGCCCTTTATCAAGTCTGGTATCGATAATTCCCCTGATGATTTTCTCATCAGGAATTCCCATGTACCGGGCAGCGGCTGCCACGGCATCGAGGTTTGATTTTATCTGCGTTTCATAAACGGATTCCGGTAGATTCAGCTCATCGCTTAGACCCTCTTTTGCAGCAATGAGTGTAGCTCCAAGCTGTTTGGCGCCAGCCAGCAAGTATTCATTCACCTCTATTTCGGGCACGATGATTCTTGATCCGGGGA
Source organism: uncultured Bacteroidota bacterium (assembly GCA_903832165.1). Classification (GTDB taxonomy): domain Bacteria; phylum Bacteroidota; class Bacteroidia; order Bacteroidales; family UBA12481; genus UBA12481. The sequence continues at coordinate 6,218 of CAILAQ010000353.1, forward strand.
AGATGTCATGGATAAAAAGACGAGTGATTTCGCTAATCGATTCACCTGCCACATCGGTATGATCGGCCCTGAAATTGGAGAACACGGTGAGTGTTGGTTTGATGAGCTTATGCGTCTCGGTTTTATGATTATCCGGATGAATACTCATGATTTCGGTGATGATGCAATCCACTTCAAGATTAACAGCCCTGGCCATCAGCTTTTTCTGTTCGAGAATGGTGGTGACTCCTCTCCGCCTGATTGGTTCGGTGGATCCATCGGGAAGAATGTACTTTGCTTCGGAACCGGTGGTTTTGGCAAGAATCCTGATGCCATGTGCCCTGAAAACCGAGGCCAGCGTTCTTGTTACGCTTGATTTTCCCCGGGTGCCGGATACACTGATCCGGAGCGGAATCCGTTTGATTTTTTGGTTGTAAAGAATGGATTCGGCAATGAGGAATATCAGAAAAACAGAGGATAAACCAAGCAGAATCAGGAACCCGTTCATTTTATTCCTCCGGCTTAAAGAGCCCGTCGGCATTGGCTCCCAGAAAAACTGCATCCATGAGTTTCTGGTCCACGCGCTGGAGGTTTCTTATTGATTCGGAATCCAGCAACGTGGTATGCGAAATCCGGGTGAGGTAATCCCCTATATACTCCAGATCATCATCGCTCTCCGACCAGCTTTTTCGGTCGAAACGGGTCAGGTCCACCGGCCTCGAAAATGATCGCAGGGATTTGTCGCCCAGTGTATTGAAATAGAAATCGAAATACGACATGATCAGTTCGCGCAGGGAGGCGTAAACCGGTTCACGATAACGCAGTGCCGTGGTATTCGATTTTGCAATGGCACCCCATTTATTGCGAATTTTAAAGACTGCGATTACATGATCGTCATCGTTTTCGGCCATCATGTCAACAATCAGGGGCTTGAAACCCAGCTCACGCAGCATCGCGGCAGCAAAAAGCGCACCTTCAAAACAGTGCGCCTTTTGCTCAGCGATTACTTTGCGCGGTGAGCGGCATTCCGCGTTAGGATTATAAGGCACAGAATCCAGGAATTGCTGGATATCGTATGGCTTCTTAAACTGATGAATAAAATCTGATTCGCTCTGTGTCCACATTACTAATGGGTAGCGGCAGCTTTTTTCAGAAGAAATTTTTCAGATATCAGCGCGAGTTCAGCCTCTGTCAGATTCGTGGTTTTCTTCAACAGACCAACAAAGAAAGCGACTTCATCGGGTTGAGCCGGACAGCCGGTATTGGCCTTTATTTCTTTCCCTGCCTTATCTTTCGTTGGCATCATTGATTTGGCCAGCAATTTTCCTTTGGCATCAAAGAACAACCAGAATGGTATTCCCTGTTTCTCTCCGCCATTTTCATTCATGAATGCCTCTGCTCCCGGATTCTCAAGAGCCTTTTTAGTCCCATTTTCCAGAACAACCATGTGCTCAATCACGAAGGTTTTTTCAAATAAAGGCTTTAACTCCGGCATGTTCATGATGGAATCCATCCTTTTACACCAGCCACACCAGGAGGCATGAAAGATGATCATCACTTTTTTGTTTTCCAACTTTGCCTTGGTACACGCTTCATTAAAGATCTTGTCTGAAGGTTTTGGCTGGTCCTGGGCAATGGCTCCGGTGATCAGGCCGAAGGTCAGTAATACGCTGATAATGAATTTCATTTGCTAACAGATATTATTTGAATACATTAAACTTATCTTTTGTCGTATCGCAGAAATCGCAGGTGGCAGCCACTGTTTTTCCATCATAGGTATTGCCGCAAACCGGGCAAACATACCATTCTCCGGGAAATGACTTTTCAGTTCCGGCATTTAGTGCAGCCAGTGCTTTCTGATAAAAGTCGTTATGCTTTTTCTCGGTATCCATGGCCCAGGTAAATGATTTTTTGGCACCGTTCTGCTTTTCACTTACCGCCGATGCAATAAATCCGGGATACATGAACATCATTTCGTAGGTTTCACCCTTGCTGGCGTCGGCCAGGTTTTCGGCGGTAGTTTTCACCTCAAAAGCACCAATGACGGGATCACCAGCGGTTTCGCCCAGCTTGGTCAGAACTTTCTTATGGTTGGCAGCATGAATACTTTCCGCATTGGAAGTTGCGAGGAACATCCTGGCGATATTGTTCAGCCCCTCTTTTTTAGCTGCTTCGGCGAATTTGGCATATTTCGCACTTGCTGTGGATTCGCCATTGAAAGCAGCTTTCAGTCCCTCAATGGATTTCGCAGGTTTTGCCTGACTGAATCCAAACAGGGAGAATGCTCCCAAAACGGCAATGGTTAACAGAGTTTTTTTCATGGCACAAAATTTAAAAATATATATTCAGATAATTACAATCCCATCATATAATCCATCACCATGGTTCCGCCAAACAGACCGGTCGCGCTCACGCTGACTGCTCCGAGCAGATAAAGTCCGAATACCAGCCATTTAAACAGAGGCTCCTCTTTCTTCCAGACCAGCACTCCGATTCGGATCAGTGTGCCGATAACCATAATGACCAGAGTTACCAATGCCAGTGTTTCATGGCGCTGAAATATCTCAACAATAGAACCCTCTTTTGGGTCGAACGTGAAAAATTGGCCGGTAAGGTAAGCGGCAGCGGCACCCAATGTCCCCAGGACCATCAGGTAGAGGCCCATCTTGGATAGGCATTTTTCCTTGCTGAAAAACAGATAAGCCGCATCGGCCAGAAAGCCAACCAGGATCAGTGCAATAGGAAAATGCACAATCATCGGATGAAAATGAGCGGTATTAAACATCGTAGTAAATTTTGGTCAGTGAGGCTAAAGATACGAAAAAAAGGTATCGGGTATCGGGTTTCGGGTATCGGGTTTCGGGTATCAGGTATCGGGTTGGAGGTTAAATTTTGACAGGGGTCATCTTTGGCATGATTAGCTGGACTACGCCGAGGGCAACAAGATAGGTGCAGCCGGCAACAAAGAATGCATAAACATATCCATGCGGACCGGCATCAGTCAGTACTTTACCTAAAGCCAGGTTGGCAATAATGCCGGAAACAGCGCCCCACATGCCGCCGATTCCAACCACTGACGCAACAGCCTTTTTAGGAAACACATCGGATACCAGTGTGAAAACATTGGCCGACCAGGCCTGATGAGCCCCTGCAGCAAGACCAATCAGAAGGACAGCAATCCATTGATTGGATACGATCGGAGCCATGGTAACAGGTAAAACCAGGCAGGCGCATATCAGGAGGGTAATCTTTCGGGCCTTATTGACAGACCAGCCACGCTTGATGAAGGCCCCAGACAGATATCCACCTCCGATGCTGCCTACATCAGCAATAAGATAGATAATGATTAAAGGCAGTGCAAGGCCTTTGAGCTCGAGGCCAAAGCGGGCATTCAGGAAAAATCCTCCCCAGAACAGGTAAAACCACCATACGGCGTCAGCAGTTTTGGCAGCGGCAAATGCCCATGTTTCCTTTACTGGGAGCAGTCTCCGCCATGGAATTCTTTCTGTTACCGGCTCGGGCGGGTCGCTGAGGATATGGCTGAGTTCAGCAGGTGATAATTTAGGATGTAATTCCGGTTTCCGGTAGGTGTTATTCCAGAGGATAACCCAGATTGCACTGAAAACTGCTGTCACAAGGAAGGCGTACTGCCAGTGGGTTCCATCGCTCGAAACAATCAGCGGAACGAAAAGGGGAGCGAGGATGGCCCCCACGTTTGTGCCGGCATTGAATATTCCGCTGGCAAAGGCCCGCTCTTTTCGCGGAAACCATTCAGCAACAGTTTTTATCGAGGAGGGAAAGTTTCCCGCTTCACCAAAGCCAAGTCCGAACCGTGCTGCGGCAAAGCCGATCCACCCCATGCCTCTGGTTACCAAAGCGTGAAGCATACCGAAAATGCTCCAGATAACGATCGACAGGGTGAAACCTTTTTTGGTGCCAAGCCTGTCAACAATGCCACCCATCGTGAGCAAACCCAGCGCATAGGCCACCTGAAAAGAGATGGTGATATTCGCATAATCCTGAACGGTCCAGCCAAAAACCTTGTCGCGCAGGGTAGGTCCGAGAACTCCCAGAATGCTCCGGTCGACATAGTTGATCGTGGTAGCCATAAATAATAGTGCCAGGATTCGCCACCGGAAGCTTCCGATCTTTTCTTTTGTGATGGTCATGATTTATTTCTTGGGATATCCAACAGTCTGGGAAATTATTATTCTCTGATAAGGAGCTAATTCCATGGCTTTCGTCAAGACCGGAATATCTATAAATGCTCTTACAACGCAGGCGAGCTTTTCAGAGGCACACCACAGATAAACATTCTGGGCCATGAATCCGGTATTGATGTTAGACTTGTTCAGCGTTTCTGGACCGGCCTTTTCCGGGTCGGGTACACCTGATTTTATCAGATCTGCAACATAAACCAGGTTTACAGCGGCTACTTCAACAAAATCCTGCATGCCGGTTTCCTTTCGTATATCACGATTATGGATCTGCTGAAGAATATGTGATTCAGGGACATATAAATAGAGGCCTGATTTCAGTGCTGCATAAACCGACATCTCCTGCTTGTCATTCGATGAAGGGGCTGTGTGCTTTCCATCTTCCGGCCTGTTGATTCCCCAGGCTGACCACAGCAGGTCTGACAATTGCTGTTCCGATAAGTTTCGGCTGTCATACTCCCGGGAACTTTTGCGTTCATTAAGGGCCTGCATCAGGGGCATACCGCCTTTTCTATTGGGTTCTGGAAGTTTAATATTCTGATTATAAGCTGATAAGCTCATGAAGAGGAGGATTAAAGTAATCTCTGTATTGCGTACCATATTCATTGGGGCTAGTAAAACTTAATAATACTAAATTATGGCAAAAGGCAGATGGCAGAAGGCAAAAATTAGTTGCAGGAATAAAGTTTTAAGAATTAAGGGTACTTCATGCACACTTGAATTTGTAATTTCAGCATTCATAATTGGTCTTCGAATCTCAACCTTCCAACTTCATTCAACCCTCTGTCATCCCCGCGGAGGCGCAGCCGGAAGCGGGGACCTTTATGCTGTCGTACCGCGGCTGTTGAGAGTGCCTTGAGCCTTGAGCCTTGTGCCTTGAGCCTTTCCTTCCTGCCCTCTTGCCCTTCTGCCTTAAAGAGCAGCATTGCACTTCAGCACCGGATAGGTAAGCCCGCCCTTCGGAGCCCCCATTTTCTGCAGGTACTCATCAAAATAATTCCAGTAAAGCAGACCATCGTCCGACTGTGGTTCCATCAGGTAAAAGATCAGCCAGGCAAGCGGCTGTGCCATATCGACATAGAATGAGCCGGCCGGAATTGTTTTTTTCACAGGTCGGAAATCGCCTTCCAGGGTAACTGCTTTATGTCCGCCGTACCCTTCGCGGTCAGACCGGGTCAGTTTGCTGATCAGGTATTCATCACCATCAACTTTGATTTTCTTATCAGTTTTTTTAACGATAATTCCATGCTCTTCAAGTTTTTGGGCAACATTGGCCAGTTCAGCGGGGAAAATATAGGTGCGTGGCACAGTGGCAAGTTTAACCGGAACAAAATGGTTGGAGTGATTGATCTTTTCCAGCCAGTTGAGGTTGCCGGTGGGTTTCTGCCGTTTTCTGCCGTTAGCATCGGTATATGGAACAGTTTCGCGGATCAGCATCCTGATCTGGTCGGGTTCCGGGGCCAGCTGGTAGGTAACGCCGCGCTGAATTTTTCCGGCTCCGGATTTTATGAGGTCGATGGTTGCCTGATCTGCCTTGGCAATAATATCTTTTATTTCTTTGGCATGGCCGCCGGTGTATTCCAGAACACTTATCAGCAGATAATAATTAGCGAGTATACGTTTCTCGAAAAGTTCATGCGGAAACACTTCGCTAAGGATTCCCATGCGATTGCGTAACCCTACGTAATTTGCAACATATCTGGGCAGATGGTCATACGCCACGAAGGTTGCCTGCTCATTGGGCCGCATATTCAGATACCCGTGCCAGAAAATATTGATCCCTGATTTGTCGAGAACGGTATGCATGGCATCTTTCAGCAGATCCATAGTAAAATTGGTAGGCTCAGGCATTCCTGCCGATTGAAACGACGGGGCAACATTCACCATATACCCATGCCAGGAACCGTCATCGGTATGCAGATCCATGAACAGTGCAGGATCCCAGCGGTTAAACACTCCTTTAAGCAAACCTTTCATTTCGATAGCCTCAGCTTTCATGCCTTCGCGGTTCAGGTCCAGGCCCTCGCCGTTTGCCCTGACACCAGTCATTTTCGGGCTGCCCTCCTGCGATGAGCGGTTATTGTCGGCAAATTTATCGTTGCCATCTGGATTATAATTCGGACAGAACATAATGATCTGATTGTCGAGCAGATACTTGCGGTAACCGAAAGCGATTTCGCGGATCAGCTGTAACGATGCTTCCTTCCCCTCAACTTCGCCGGCATGGATATTTGCCTGGATATAGATAACCGGTTTTCCTGATGCTCTGGCTTCCTCGGGAGTACTGATTTTCGGATTTGCCATGATCACGAGTTGAAGTGGATTGCCCAGCTTGGAGGTGGCAAATTGTTCCACACTCACCAGCGGGCTGGCGGATCTGAGCGCCTCAATGAATTTTACGACATCTTCATTATGTGAGGTTTCCATAAATACCGTTTTTTCGGCACGGCTGTAAAATGCGTCGTGGTTTACTGTCTGCTGGGCACATAACGATAAGAAGGAAAGCAGAGAGAGAAATGAAAAGAAAACGGGGCGAAAAGGACTATTCATATCAAAAGGTTTAGGTATCCTTAACAAATATCAACAACGATTTTAGGCAATTGGATGTTCTAAAGCAAAAGAAAAGAAAAGAGCTGTCAGCTTTATAAAGCTGTCAAGTTTTTTCGTTAAATGTAAATATCAGATATATAATAAATTACAAGAAGTCAGAATTCGATATATCAAAGTATTGGGCTTAGTAATAGGGCCCAATATACTGACAATCAGCTTAAAATAGCATGAACTGTTAATAGATGTTAAAACAGCTGACAGGACCATGGAAGCTGTCAGCTGTAATTTGGTTCTTTGGGCGCCCTGATTATCAATTGATTAAAATGGGATTATTCATCTTTGACAAATCATGGCTCGATTTAAAGGGCTTTGGATGAGCATGGTAAGCTATAAACACAACAGAACCTGACAGCTTTATAGAGCTGACAGCTCTACTAAGATTTATTGATTATTTTAGCCCTCGAAATCAATTTTCCGCACAAACCAAAATGATCTTTTTACTATGAAATACAAGTATGCCGTAGGTTCCGATATCGGCGGAAGCCATATCACCTGTGCCCTCATCGACCTGGAACATCAAATGATCCTGCCTGAAACACGTGTTACCTGCGCCGTGGATAATACCGCTTCTGCTGAGGTAATCCTTGGCGTCTGGGCCGAAGCTGTCGGGGAAACAATCCTCGGAATTGCAGTAGATGAACTGGCCGGAATTGGTTTTGCCATGCCCGGACCATTCGATTATGTGAACGGTATCGCCCTGTTTGAACGCGTGGAAAAGTACCTCGGCCTCTATGGCGTAAATGTGTCAGAAGGAATTCGCAAACGACTGAAATTGCCTGAAAGGGTTTCCGTCAGATATATGAATGATGCTTCGGCTTTCGCTGTCGGAGAAGCCTGGATGGGAGTAGCCGCTGAAACTGCAAAATGTGTCGGCATTACCCTCGGTACCGGCTTCGGATCAGCCTTTATCGACAATGGTCTTCCTGTTGTTGACCGGGAGGATACCCCGAAAATGGGCTGCGTATGGCACCTCCCCTATAAAGATGCCATCGCGGACGAATATTTTTCAACCCGCTGGTTCGTTCGGTCATATGCTGCCCTCACCGGCGAAAATCTGCCAGGCGTTAAGGAAATTGCTGATGTCGCACGCCAGGATCCGAAAATTGCCGCCCTGTTCGCCGAATATGGCGCGGGTATCGGTGCGTTCCTCGGACCATGGCTCAAAACCTTCGGTGCTGAAGTGCTCGTGATCGGCGGAAATACAGTCGGCGCCTCCGACCTCTTTCTCCCGGCTTTCGAAAAAGCTCTCGCGGAACTCGAATGCACTACCCGGATTGAATGGTCTGAACTGAAGGAAGATGCTGCCGTGATCGGAAGCGCACGCCTGCTCGAACCTGCCTACTGGACCCGTATCTATTCCCTGATCGAAAAAATGAACTAAATAAAATAAACCCAAGATCATGTCAACTCAAAAAGTAAAGATGGTGCAGATTCTCCCCGTGTTCATGTCGTTCATCGTCATGGGATTTGTTGATATTGTCGGCGTATCAGCCGGGTATGTACAGAAGGATTTCAATTTAAGCGACTCCCTCGCACAGCTGATTCCCTCCATGGCATTTGTATGGTTCTTTCTCCTGTCAGTGCCTGTAGGTATTATGCTCGATAAATACGGCAAAAAGACTATACTTAATATAGGTATGGCCGCTACCGGTCTCGGTATGGCAGTTCCCATGCTCAGCCTCATCTCTTCATCGCTATACACTTTTCCGCTGATGCTCGTTGCATTTATTCTCCTTGGTATCGGAAATACGATCGTTCAGGTATCTGCAAACCCGCTGCTCCACGATGTCACACCGCTCGATAAATACTCGAGTTTTATGAGCCTGACCCAGTTTGTGAAGGCGATAGTTTCGATGCTCGGACCGATCATCGCAGCATTTGCCGCTTCAAAACTTGGCGACTGGAAACTTGTTTTCACTGTTTATGCCGTGACCTCATTCCTCGCAGTTTTCTGGTTATATGCCACTAAGGTTGATGAAACCAAAATCGATAAGAAACCTGCAACCTTCAGCTCTTGCTTCAAACTCCTGGGCAATCCTCTTGTCCTCCTGATGGTGCTCGGTATTTTCCTGACCGTTGGCTCTGATGTTGGCATGAACTCTAATATCGCCAACTACCTCCAAAAGAATTTCCAACTCAGCCTGGAAGAAGCTTCCGTAGGCATCAGCTTTTATTTTGCTGCCCTCATGGTGAGCCGTTTCCTTGGCGCCGTTCTGCTGAACTTCTTTAAGCCAAAACCCTTCCTGATTCTAACCACCCTACTTACCATTATGGCGTTTGTCGGGATGATCCTGGCACCAACCCCGCTGATCGGAAAAATCTGTATTTTCCTCGCAGGCCTTGGATCAGGTAACCTCTTCCCGCTGATATTCTCTATCACGGTAAATAAAATGCCTGAAAGGGTGAACGAGATCTCCGGACTCATGATCATGGCTGTATCCGGTGGTGCCGTTATTCCTCCCCTGATGGGCGTTGTCAGCCAGAATATGGGCGGATCGGCAAGTATTTTTGTGGTAATCGGATGTATGGTATACATTTTGTTTGCCGGACTCTATGCAAGAAAGACGGCTTAAAACTTGGTTTCAGGCCTGAAATGCACTATATTTGTTAGTAACCCTGTTCATATGAGATTTTATTTTATCGGCATATTAACCATATTGTTAGGAACTTCTGCTGTTGCTCAGGGGGGTACCTATAAAACCATAACCGTGGTTCAGGCCGATACTTTAATCAAAAATCATCAGGGATTAACGGATTTTGTTATTCTGGATGTTCGTACCTCGGGCGAATTCAATACCGAACGAATAGATAAATCGCGTAATCTTGACGTTAATTCAACCTGGTTCAACGATTCCATCGATAAGCTCGATAAGAACAAAATCTACCTGGTTTATTGTGGTGTCGGCGGTCGAAGTCCGGGTGCATGCAGTAAACTGATCGCTAAAAATGTCAAGACCGTGTTTAATATGCAGGGAGGAATAACAGCCTGGAAAAGTTCCGGCTTCCCTACCGTCAAAAGCTCCGGAATCGATATTAACGGAATCAATTCCCTGATCGTTAAAATCTATCCCAATCCGGTGGTCGACCTGTCCACACTCGAAATTGAGGGTTTTGTGGAAGGTGAAATAAAAATTGAAATTCTGAATGCTCTGGGCAGCCTGGTAATGAGTAGAAAAATGGTACCCGGACGTGCAATAACAATTAGCGGTCGGGAGCTTAGCCCCGGCTTATATTTTTATCGGCTGGTTCTGCCTCAGAACCAGGTAAAATCGGGACGATTCCAAGTGGCCAGATAGGCCCGAAGCATTCAAATGACTGGTGCAGCCGGAGATTCTCCGGCTGCACTTTGTCGTTTTATAGGGTTGGGTGCAAACGGGAATTGCTTTTCGACAGTTTCAGCCTGTTCAAGAATTCGTACCTTTGGTAAGTGTTAAATTTACGCTTAAAGCGACGCAGTATTCCAAGAACCACTCGTGAGCTAAGCTCGCAGAATGCCATAAAATCATTTGAGGGCGCCATGAGTGAGAGCCGATTAAACTTGAAACAATAATTCTTTTACGAATGAATATCCTGATACGAACGTCCTGTCTGACCGTAGCATTAGTTTTGCTAACCGTTGCTTCCGGCCTTTCTCAAAAATCAACTGCCAGTAAAAAACCGGAAAAGGCAATGATTCCCCAGGCAAAGGCTATGGGTACACCTGAATCCTTTGCAAATGGAAAAGTAAACGGCTATTGGCAGTTCAATCATTTTAACGACGACGAAACCGGAACCTATGGCCACAAAACAGTCGGCTCGGCTTATGATTCAGTTAGCAATAAAATCTATATCCTGAGTGATGTGCGAAATGTGCTGGAAGGAAATCTGGTGGATTCATCGGCACTCAAAATGACCAACCAAAAGGTGATCATCAACGGAGGCCTGTTTTTAGGCATTACCACTCGAACAAACCATTTTCGGCTATTAGGCGCCATTCAACCTGAGTGGAACAGCGGAAGTATCTATTATTCAGATAATCGCGGCGCCGATTGGAAAATGAGCGCCGGGACCGATCTGGCGAATAAGGAGATCAGGTGGTCAACGGTATTGGAGGATACGGATAAAACAATTCTTGTACTTACCCTGCGAACAGTGAATAAGGCCAGCAGCAAGATCGAAATATATGCCATTCTGAAATCATCCGATCAGGGTGAGAGTTTCACTGAAATCAAGAGCTGGCAGGAAACCGAACCGCTTAAACTGATTGCCTGCAAACCCTATAATACCAACACCTGCTACTTTATCCGGAAACTTACAAATACAAATGCCTGGAACATCAGGGAGTTTGATCCGATTTCAAAAGAATTCAAACCCATTGCCTTTCATTATACCAATAAAACCCCGGGCAGTTTTGTGGGTACCCGGATCGGCGATACCACTTATCTGTATGTCGGCGCCCCAGGAGGTGGATTCAGTAGTAAAGATGGCGGCAAAACCTGGAAACCCGGGGCTATCCGCGAAAGAATTGCCGCTGTTCACCCTGCTGATCAGAACCTGCTGATTGAACAAGCTGCCACCAACTGGATCACAAAGGACGCAGGCAAAAAGTGGGAGCAGCTGCGCTGGTGGGAAAAGGTTTTCGGCTGGGATATGCAGAACCTCCAGTGGTACCGCAACAAGGATGCCCAGTGGGTTGCCATACTGAACAATGATTTCGGTGCCCATTTTACCACCAACTACATCGATAGCCTTTCATGGAAACACCTGAACACCGATAATATCCACCAGATACTCCACCACGGGGCCTACAACGAAAGTACCGACCTCCTTATCACTTGCAACCAGGACCGTGGAACCATGCTCTGGGAGAAAGTGAAACCCGGATATTACAAGGGCCACACCGTAACCAAGGCTGATGGACTGCGCGTAACTATCGCGAATCAGGGCAACTCCTACTGGTACATCCATTACTGGAATACCATGTATCATAAGATCTATAAGAAAGGCCAGAAAGAGAAAGTCGACTCCCTGGTGGTGGATATTTCCAGGGCATTGCAGGATACCACCTGGTATACCCCGCCCATGCAACCCTCCTGGAAAACCGGCGAGGATGCCGTGTTCCTTTCGGGCAACAGCCGGCTGATTAAACTGACTTACGATCCTTATTATAATAGTATAGGCCGCATGGAGCTGCCGTTTAATTTCAAGGATACCACCGATGAGGTTCTGGCCGGTCTGGCGACCACAAAAGCGGATCCCGACAGGATGTATGCTGCCTCCAAAAACGGAAGGTTTTTTATCTCTTCTGATCTGGGGAAATCCTGGATACGCTCCACATACAAGGGATCGGCTCCCTTCGTAAAAAACCGCCCATGGTGGGGACCCTACGGATATTGCATCAAAACCGCACCCGATAATCCGGATTTTGTCTGCTGGGCAGGCGAGGGCGATTCAACCAATGCGTTTCTGATCTCTGAGGATGGTGGAAAAACCTTTTCCGCGGCCACCAACGGGTTGCCTGCGACAGTAAATATCAGGGATATGGCCATAACCCCCGGAGGTGATTTTGTTTTTGCCAATAACGGATATGTTTATTCGCGCCAGGATCATAAATGGTTCGATATGAGCGGTGGCAGCTGTCCCAATGGTGGGGCCATCAACGTAGTAGAATACCTTCCGGAACAGAAAATCGTCCGCTTCTTTACTTATGGCGTGGGTGTCCTCGACTTTTTCCTGAAGAATTGACAATCTTTACTTCAAATAATAGAAACCGATAAATCATGCAGGATTCAAAAAACAGCCGGATGTGGTACATCGCTGCGATAACTTTTGTGGCAACACTCGGCGGCCTCCTCTTCGGATACGATACCGCTGTTATCTCAGGCACCGTAAGCTCCCTTAAAGTGGTATTTATCGATCCACATCACTGGTCAGAAACCGTTGCCAACAGCTGGCACGGATTTCTGGTGTCATCAGCCCTCATCGGCTGCATCATCGGCGGGATCAGCGGCGGGCTGGTCAGCCTGAAATTAGGCAGAAAGCGCGGTCTCATCCTTGCAGCATTTCTGTTCCTGTTTTCCGCTCTGGGCTCGGCCATGCCCGAAATGTTTTTCCGTCCGATCGGAACCGCCGATGAAACCTTTATGGTCCATTTCATTATCTACCGCATTATCTGTGGCATTGGCGTGGGTCTGGCCTCTGTGCTTTCGCCAATGTATATTGCCGAGATCTCCCCCGCAAGTATCCGGGGAAAGCTGGTCTCCTGGAACCAGTTTGCCATTATTTTCGGTATGCTGGTGGTCTATTTCGTCAACTTCAGTATTGCCGGCCAGGGCGACGATACCTGGATCAACCGCATCGGATGGCGCTGGATGTTTGCCTCTGAGGCTGTGCCGGCTGTAATGTTTCTGGGACTTCTTTTATTCGTTCCGGAAACTCCCCGATACCTTGCCCTGAAAAATCAGGACGAGGAAGCACTCCGGGTGCTGACCCGAATCAATGGCCCATCGGTAGCAAAAACCATCATGGCCGAAATCAAGGCGACACTGGAAACTACCACCGGCAAATTGTTCAGCTTCGGATCACTGGTGATTATCGTCGGCTTGATGCTATCTATTTTTCAGCAGTTTGTGGGGATTAATGTGGTCCTCTACTATGCCCCGGAGATATTCAAGAATATGGGTTCAGGCACTAATGTTGCGCTGATGCAGACTATAATCGTTGGTGTCATTAACCTGTCGTTCACAGTACTGGCAATCTATTCTGTCGATAAATTCGGACGGAAAACGTTGCAAATCGCAGGCGGTATCGGCATGGCGTTTTTTATGATGCTGCTTGGTTGTTGTTTCTATTTTGATAAACTCGGTATTACTGCGATGATCGCTATGCTTGGCTATGTGGCCTGCTTCGCCTTCTCCTGGGGACCGGTGGTCTGGGTGCTCCTTTCAGAGCTCTTTCCCAATAAAATCAGAGGCCGGGCGATGGCTTTCACAGTGGCTGCCATGTGGATCGCCAATTTTCTCGTCTCATGGACCTTCCCGATGCTTAATAACAATACCGCCCTCACCAATACCTTCCAC
>CAILAQ010000354.1 GCA_903832165.1 uncultured Bacteroidota bacterium
CGCCAGATCTTTAGCCTTCACCCATACCCTTAATTCCGCAAAATCTCCCATTTTAATACTTTTTTACTTCTTCCTTAACCCGATACCCGATACCTGATACCCCATACCCTATATCCTTGTCAATCTTACTACATTCTCGACATGGTGCGTGTGCGGAAACATATCAACCGGCTGAACCTTTTCGATAGAATAAAGATCAGCCAGCATGGCCAGATCGCGCGCCTGGGTAGCCGGATTACAACTGACGTAAACAATGCGTTGGGGATTTGCTGCACGTATTGCAGCAATTACCTCTTCATGCACCCCGGCGCGGGGAGGATCTATAATAATCACATCAGGCTTTCCGTGGTTGTATATAAAATCCTCGTTCAGCATATCTTTAATATCCCCGGTAAAAAATGCCACATTCCTGATCCCGTTTAATTCAGCATTCACTTTTGCATCTTCAATAGCTTCAGGCACATATTCAACTCCAACAACATATCCAGCCTTTGATGCCACAAATTGGGCAATGGTGCCAGTTCCCGTATACAGATCGTAAACAATTTCTGATCCGGTTAATTCTGCAAAGTCCATCACAGTCCGGTACAATTGGTGAACCTGACGAGTATTCGTCTGAAAGAAAGATTTCGGACTGATCTTGAATTTCAAGCCATCCATCTCCTCTATAATATGATCGCGGCCATACCAGGTGAAGATTTCAAGGTCATTAATGGTATCGTTTTTTTTAGGATTGATAACATAAACCAGTGAGGTAAGAAATGAAAACTTTTCAACGATGTGGTCCAAAAGAAGTTTCCGCATTTCAGGCTCATCATCATGAAAGCTCACGATTACCATCCATTCACCGGTCGAGGTGCACCGGATTGTCAGGTTGCGCATCAGCCCGTGTTCAAAACGCAGATCGTAATAGGAGAAATTATTTTCCCTGGTAAAGTTACCGACCTCATTACGGATTTCGTTTGCAGGTTCAGGTTGAAGAAAACATTTCTGTATATCCACCACCTTGTCAAACAGACCTCTCACATGCAAGCCTAATCCGGGTGAATTGTCGGGAAATCCACCAACCATTTCTTCCGGATAAAGCCACCTGCGGTTGGAAAAGGTGTATTCCATCTTATTCCTGTAAAATTCTGAGGATTCAGCCCTGATAATCGCAGGAATTTCCGGCAGAGTTAATTTTCCGATGCGGGTAAGCTGATCAGAAACCTGCCTGGCTTTGAATTTTAGCTGTTCCTCATAGGGCAGCATCTGCCATTTGCATCCGCCACAAAGTCCGAAATAGTCACAAACAGGAGTCTGACGGCCGGGGGAGGGAGTAACGAGCCTGAGCAAATCACCTTCCCAGTATGATTTTCGTTTCTTTTTGATCTTTACATCGATCACGTCGCCGGGAATTACCATCTGAATAAAAACAACACGATTCTCATAACGGGCGATTGCTTTCCCCTCTGCCCCGATGGATTCGACCGTTAAACCGGTCAGTATTGGTAATGGTTTTTTCTTTGGCACCGGCAATTTGTTTGGCTCTAAAAGTAATAAACGCGATGGAATTTCCGTCGGCTTACCATATCCACCTCTGGAAACGCTTGCGCAGCCAATCGAACCTGCCCAGCCAGGCGGCAATCCTTATAAGTTGAGGAAATCCGCTCATCAGCCTGATGGTGCGTCGTTGAGATTTCATGCAGTTCCAAAGATATTTTTCTATCTGTTGGTCATACATGGCAATATTTCCGGTGCTGGCTGCAATCCCAGCAAGGACGCCACTTCGCACCGCCTGCATAATTCCATCTCCTGAAACCGGATCAACCATGGAGGCTGCATCACCGGTCAGCATAAATCCGGGACCGCTCCAAATCTGCCGTTTCATCGCAAAAGGAACCATTCCGCCCCGTAAATCGCCAGCCTGAACTGCCTGTTCAAGCATTTTCCGAACCTCTGGATGTTGTTCCCTGAACTGTTTGAAAAGTTCTGACAAAGAAATTTTTAGTTTTCTTCTGGCAACCTCCGGCATACCAAATCCGGCATTTACCCTGCCACCAGGCATGGGGAAAATCCAAAAATATCCAGGGAAGAAATGCGGGTGATAAAATACCAGCTCTATCCCTTCATCCATTCCTTTCACCCCGTCAAAATAGCATCTGACCGCCTGGCCATAAGCTTCAGGATCAGGCATAACCCCGGCAAGCTTTCGCGCAGCCAGTGAAGGGGCACCATCGGCAGCAATGACAACAGAAGCAAGAATGTCGGGTCCGGAAGTACCACCAATATTGCTGGTGGCCAGTTTGATCAGCTGATCCGAGCGTTTATAGTCAACAACTTTCAGTCCTGTTATAACCTGCGTATCCGTTGATCCAAGGACTTTCTCAAGCAGGAATCCGTCAAATGCCCTTCTTTCCGCTACATATCCGGGCAAAGGCCAGGAGAAAAACAGTTTCTGACCGTTCGGGAACACAAGTGCTGATTGTCGAAAGCTGACTGATTCAACAGTACTTAAAAAATCATCATAAATACCGGGAACCAGATTCTCGAGTCCGAGCAATGCATGTGCGGGTACTGAATCGCCGCAGGTTTTGCTCCTGGGAAAAAAAGATTTATCCACCAAAAGGACCTTTTTCCCGGAACCTTTCAATGCAAGCGCAGCAGAGCATCCGGCCGGACCGGCACCGACAATAACTACATCACTAACAATCAAATCATTATGGACTCCTTTTATCATCTGATCTTGATATACCCGAAGTTTATCTAAATTTGGCGAAAATTAAAAATAAACATGGCCCGTATTGGACGACAGGTAGATCATTACAGTGAAGTTGATATTCAAAGCATACGGGCAGATTTTTCACCCGACCGGCAGCACAGGTTCACGCTATCGATGGAATACAGCAATAACCTTTTGAATAAGACGAGAACCCGGGCGGTTACGGTAATTTTAAAAAATCCCAGCGCCGCGGATGAGAAAAGATCAGACTCGACTATCCGTAAGGTGGAGACTTATGTGTGGCAGCACTTTCCGGATGCCAGAAAGTTAAACATCCTGAATATTTTCGGATTCCGCGCCACTGACGCTAAAGAAGTAAATATCAAATTGTCAGGCGAGGGTTCTGATGCTGTAAACGGTAGTGAAAACGACCGGTTTTTTGGTGAAATTCTAGAAAAATCGGATTATGTGATTTGTGCATGGGGTGGTCCGTCAGGCATCGATGCAAAAAATTACAGTTCCCGTATCACAGCAGTAAAATACCTGATCAGCAATAATTATAAAGGTCCTGTTTACCAGGTTTGCGGAAGTCAGCTGACCAAGGAGCCCCTTCATGGATTAATGTGGGGTTATCAATATGAACTTAAACCGTTTACGATATGATATCATTAGACCAGGTAACGGTTAGTTTCGGTAGCTACGATTTACTGAAGGACATCTCATTTTTGGTGAGTCAGCGCGACCGGGTCGGACTGGTAGGGCGAAATGGAGCAGGTAAAACGACAGCAATAAGTTGTATAATCGGTGTTACTTCAATTACTGGAGGGGATATAAAGGTGCTTGGTAAAGACGTTGTGAAGGATTATAGGCAGGCGAGAGCACATATTGGCGTATCTCCTCAAGAATTTAATATTGATACATTTCAGACTGTAGATGAGATATTGGACTATCAAG
>CAILAQ010000355.1 GCA_903832165.1 uncultured Bacteroidota bacterium
ATTTAAGTGCATCTTTGGCGGTATTACGATCACAGGTAACCACAGAGAGTGACCGGGTGTTAAACTCATACATGGGTTTGTTGTCGTTGAAAGCCAGGGAATCAGGCACCGCATAGTCATAGACGCCCACACAGTACTGTCCGACAACCCTTAACCGTATTTTGATATCATGGCCGGTTTTGATGAAGCCATAAATATCAGTAACGACATCTTCCGGCTTGACAAACCGGCTGTCGGCGATCGGCACTGCGGTCCACATCGCGTTGATCAGCAATTGCTGACGGCGGCTGGTGTTCTTGGTATCTGCCATTTTTTCCATATAATACCGACCCGCATCGTAATTAGGAAAATAGTTAACGTCCTTTTTACCTGGCTGGGTGCGGTTGTGACCCATCACATATACATAGTGCTTGCCTCCGAAGAATACATCGGTGTAGCCCGGATCCAGACGGTTATTGGCCTGATACAGTTTCGAACCTTCTCTGCTGGAAGGGTTCCATGCCATATCGGCTCCGTTATCGCCCGTCAGGAATGAACTTTCGCCATAAACGATATTTAATCTTTCACCGGTTTCCACATCGATGGCATAACCCGGAAACCAACCCATACCCATTTCGCTGATATAGTTCGGACTATTTTCGTTGATTGTATCCGCGCCGCTTCCGGCAATTCCCGGTTCGCCCCCTTTGTCGATCGACAGGTTCCTGCGAAGTTCGAATTTTGCTGCGCCTCCGATGCTCAACAGTGGATCGTCAGTTGTTTCGATGACGGGTGAGCGGCTCCATTTTGAACGGTCAGCAGTTATATACAAGTCGATGGAACTCAGGCGCTGTTTTTTTGTATCGATGGCGTTTGCTGCCTTGTCATAGGCAGGTCCGTGAAGGCCTGTATTGCAAAGTTGAAAAGGAGCCCAGGTGCCTTGAAGAACTTTTTCGTACACCGAATTCTTGTCGGAATTATCTCCATCATTGTATCCGGCCCTTACCCAGTTTCTCGGACCGGAGCGGTCGTCATCAGGGATAAAAGAGAGCCATACTTCACCCGGATTCGCGTATTCAACAGTTGCTTCCAGAAATCCATTGTTAACCGATCCGTATTTGAAAGGGATCTCTGCCTGGGAAATGTTTACTGATAATCCCCATTGAAGTATAAGCTGGTCGTAATTGTTGGATACAAAGCTTTCTGAACGGACAGTATCATGCTGATTGTTATATATATACCAGTTGGCATCCATTACCTTGCCATTCATGAAACTTGTGGAAACAAAGTAGTTGACGGAATCGAACTTTATTGTATAATTATTATCCACAACATTCATGGGATCAACCACTTTCACGGTAATCGGGCCTTTGCCTGCCTGATAAACTATTCTGTCTGCTTTCCACGGAGCCCCCTTCATAATGGCGTCGTGCGTTTCATAGGTAATATCGACCGGATTCATCCCGGTTCCGTGACCTTCAACCTGTATGATTTCGGGGGAAGCACCAAACATTCCCTGTATCACGGTTCCTCCATTTTCCGGTTCAATTTTATGCGGAATAGCTTCATACATTTTGATCGGGCCATCGGCACCCTGACGACCGGCCAGATAGGGTTTTCGCTGGCCTTCGAACGATTTCGGATCGTTCTGGTCATATTTCATGAAATTATTGTAGGCATAGGCAACAGCCAGATAATGGTATTTCTTAAAGTTGACCAGGGTGCGGACCCCCTCAGCGAAAAGGTCTTCCTCCAGAACGAAGGTGTGTTCAATGCCGGAATCATCTCCTTTTACTTCCACCACAGGAATATTTGCTTCCAGATCCGGATCCCAGTTGAAATTGATGATCCGGCTGACACCATCGCGGATATCGCACTGAAAAGCTATTCGGGTCAGATTGGTGTTCTGGGAGGTTGCATCGGTAATAGATACGGAATTGGTTTTAAACTGCCAGATCTGGTAACCCTGAAAATTATAGTCCACATCGCAGTCTGGCTGATTCAGCGGACAAACAATAAAGGGATCACGCTCCTTGTACTGTTCCATGAAATTGTTGGAAGATGGCTTATTCCAGATATGGAAAATGAGTTTCTGATCCTGCTCTACAATGGTAAGTTCGGGTGCATCAGGGCCATCGATTACTTTAAAGCAATTTTCGAATAGGCGCTGGGCCTTTTCATCTTCCTGAATCATTAAAGTAACTGATGCCCAAGGTGGCCCGGCATAAGAACGGGCCCAGACCACACCGGTCGTGATGTCGTTTATTGCACCAGGTTCCAGAACGAATGGTCCGGAAGATTCCACGAATCTCTTGTCACCAGGCTCATTGCCGGCGGTTTCCTCTGTCCAGTCGGGCATTGGGATACCGTTCTGACCCCAGCCGCAAGGATCGGAATCAGCAGGAAACATGAAATCTGTAATGGGTCCGGTTCCACCGCCGGATGGGTGGGCATTGCCACCGTATCGCATGCGTTCATTATCTTTCCAGTATCCCCGAAGGAAATTATAATATTCAGGAGCGATGGTAGGATCTCCGGTCACTCCACCCGAATTCACATAATAGACAAAGCGCCGCATTCCCCAGCGTTCGTTATCCACGATACCATCACCGAAGTTGAGGCCGTTAATATTGCCATTCAGGATGCAATCGTTACAAATCAGGTTTCGCTGTGCATCCCAGCTTGTGCAGTCGTCTTTACCATTTGGGTCCTGGTACGGGCCTTCAAAAAAATCAATCCCGATCGCAGGGGGATCAGCTCCATAGGCCCAAGCTTCGCCGGCTCCATCCACATCCACTCCATTGTAATAATATCCGATTCCTTTGCTCACATGACATCCGGTATAGTCATCATAGGCCCATCCAAGGGCTCCATCAGCATAAACTCCGAAATAAGTATCAATCAGGGTATAGGTTGAGCGGTTAATCAGGGCATAATTATAGAAACTCATGTCGTTGACCGCATCATTGGTTGAAAACTCAAAAGCCTGGGCTCTGATTTCCATGCCGATATTTTCACCGCCGGTTTCCATGTGGATATTTCCGCGGTCGTTGTACACCCACCACAATGTTCCATCGCCGTACAAACGCGGACGCCTCTGCTCCCGGCTGGTACCGCAGGGG
>CAILAQ010000356.1 GCA_903832165.1 uncultured Bacteroidota bacterium
GATCTTAGCTTTATTAATAGCCGCAATGAGTGCGGAAGGCACCAGTATAATGAATAATATTGAACAAATCGATCGTGGATACCAGGATATTGACCTGCGACTGAATTCTGTCGGTGCCTCGATCAGGAGGATTTAGTTACCACCGGTCAATACTGCCATATTGTCGGACTTTTGAATTGGCAAATAATTTGAAGTTGCCATAGTACTTATTAAACAAATTAAAGCTCAGTAATGCATATGGATTCAGAAGAAATGACCAAATCCGAAACTTCAGAAGAGAAAAAAGATCAGGAAATCCAGGAAAAAGGAAAGAAGAAAAAATTTGGAGTCGGTGGGCAGAAGAAAGAAACAGAAGAGATGGCCAACAAGCTCATCGAAATGAACGACAAATATTTACGTTTAACTGCTGAGTTTGATAATTATCGCAAACGTACATTAAAGGAGAAGATGGATCTGACCAGAATGGGAGGAGAGAATGTATTGATAAAGATCCTTCCGGTTGTGGATAACCTTGAAAGGGCTATACTTTCCATTCGTTCGACGAGCGAGATTGATGCGGTAAAAGAAGGAATTGAACATATTTACAGCAATTTCCGCGAATTCCTGAAGCAGAATGGTATTCAGGAGATTGAATGCATGAATCAGGATTTTAACAGTGACATTCAGGAGGCCCTGACTAAGATTCCAGCTCCGGAACCGGAACTAAAGGGGAAGGTAGTGGATGTAGTCGAGCGGGGTTATTATCTGCATGACAAGGTTATCCGCTATGCGAAGGTAGTTGTAGGAGATTAATTCCGGTAAAAAACCAAAATGACAAAAAGAGACTATTACGAAATACTCGGTATTTCAAAAAATGCCACTCCAGAGGAGATCAAGAAAGCCTACCGTCAGCAGGCAATGAAATGGCATCCGGATAAAAATCCCGGAAACAAAGAAGCTGAAGATAAATTTAAGGAAGCTGCTGAGGCTTATGATGTATTATCTGATGTGGATAAGAAAGCGCGCTATGATCAGTTCGGACATGCCGGTCTGAGTAATGGAGGAGGAGGCTTCGGTGGCGGCGGAATGAACATGGATGATATCTTCTCGCATTTCGGTGACATATTCAGCGATATGGGCTTTGGCGGCTTCGGAGGCCAATCGCGGGGACGTCAGCGTCAGGTAAATCACGGCACCAATCTTCGGGTAAAAGTTAAACTTACCCTGGAAGAAATTGTAAAAGGTGCCGAAAAAAAAATCAAGGTAAATAAATACGTGCCATGCGATCCATGCAATGCCACCGGTGCTGCAAACGGATCTTCCTATTCGACCTGCTCCACCTGTAACGGACGGGGCCAGGTAACACGCGTTGCCCATACCATTCTCGGACAGATGCAAACGACTTCAGTTTGCCCGGCTTGCGGTGGAGAAGGGAAAATAATCACTCAGAAATGTACATCATGCTATGGTGAAGGGATGATTAAAGGAGAAGAGGTGATCAAGATCAATATCCCTGCCGGTGTGCAAGAAGGCATGCAATTATCGATGAGCGGCAAAGGAAATGCTGCCCGACGGGGAGGCATGAATGGGGATTTACTGATCATGGTAGAAGAGGAGGAACATCCTGACCTAACACGTGATGGAAACGATTTGGTATACAATCTATTTGTATCCGTGCCTGATGCAGCCCTAGGATCAGCAGTTGAAATCCCGACTGTTGACGGGAAGGTAAAAGTAAAAATCGAACCTGGCACTCAACCAGGTAAAATACTAAGGTTAAGAGGCAAAGGCATTCCCGAGCTAAATGGTTATGGTAAAGGAGATCTTCTGGTAAGGATCAATGTATGGATTCCCAAATCCATAACGAAAGAAGAGCGAAGAATTATAGAAGAGCTCAATAAATCGGCGAATTTTGCACCAAACCCGACTACTGCCGAAAAAAATGTATTTCGCCGGATGAAGGAGATGTTTGATTAACGGGTTGTAACAAAATATCCGAACAATGGTCTTACTTTTGGATCTTGACGCCTGCAAATAAAAGCCAAAGATTAACATATGCATAATTTCCTGATTGCCAATAATATAGTAAAACAATTCTCGAATCACCTGGCCTTAGACCGGGTTAGTGTCAACATTCCGGAAGGGAGTATTTTTGGATTACTTGGACCAAACGGAGCGGGGAAAACGACCTTAATCAGGATAATCACGCAGATAACAGCCCCAGACCAGGGTGAGGTACTTTTCCGCGGGAAGAAAATGACTATGGATGATGTTTATCACATTGGTTATCTTCCTGAGGAAAGAGGATTATATAAGAAAATGAAAGTTGGTGAGCAGGCCCTGTACCTTGTCCAGCTCAAGGGCATGTCGAGAGCAGAAGGACTTAAAAAGCTTAAATACTGGTTTGAGAAATTCGAAATTCAGACCTGGTGGGACAAGAAAGTTGAGGAGTTATCGAAAGGAATGGCCCAAAAAGTACAGTTCATTGTGACTGTATTGCATGACCCGAAGCTCCTGATATTTGATGAACCGTTTACCGGATTTGACCCCATCAATACTAACTTAGTAAAGAATGAGATTCTGAGGCTTCGTGACAATGGGGCAACGATTGTTTTCTCAACGCACATTATGTCATCTGTAGAGGAATTATGTGATCATATCGCATTGATAAACAATGGGAAAAACATTCTTGAAGGAAAAATCGATGAAGTCCGGGCAAGATTTAAACCCGACACCTATGAATTAAAATTCAGGGGTAATACTCAAGATTTACATGACGCACTCGATGGAGGGATTGAGTTTATAGAGGAACCTACCCATGGAGGAGTTGGACACCTTATACTCAAGCAGCAGCAAAGAATCCCGGTAAGGGAAATGATTACGTTAATAAATTCAGCGGTAGACATTATCTCATTTGAGGAGGTAATTCCGGGCATGAATGATATCTTCATCCGGGCAGTTGAAGGTAATGACAGAAAAGCATAACGAAGAGACCGAAAGTCATGAATAAAATCAATCTGATAATTCAAAGGGAGTATACCACAAGAGTAAAAAAGAAGTCATTTATTATCATGACTATCCTGACGCCTATGCTCATGGCTGGTTTGATTTTCGGGTCGGGCTACCTGGCCACCAAGGAAGACAATCAGACTAAGGTGATTGCCGTGATTGACAAAACGAATATTACAGAAGGAGCGATTTCTCAGACTGACTATATAAAGTTTAAGTATCTCACTGGAACTGAAATTGAGGCTGCAAAAAAGGACTTTTTGAAAAGCGGATATTATGCAATCCTATATATACCGGAGAATGTTCTCATTTCAAACATAGTACAGCTTTATTCGAACCAGCAGACGACTGTTGGAGTAAATGAACATATTGCAAAAGCGCTCGATACATTTTTCTCCAATATCAAATTGAAAAATGAGAATGTTCCGTTGGATATACTAAAGAGAATTGCCACCAACATCAATGTTAGCACCATACAGTGGACTGCATCCGGAGAAGAAAAATCAGGGTCGGCAGAAATAGTCCTGATGATTGGATATATATCAGGTTTTCTGATGTATATGTTTATATTCATGTTCGGTGCCCAAGTGATGCGCGGAGTGATGGAGGAGAAGACCAACCGGATTGTTGAGGTAATCATTTCATCCGTGAAGCCGTTTCAGATGATGATGGGTAAGGTTGTAGGCATAGCACTGGTAGGTTTAACTCAGTTTGTAATATGGATAGCCCTGACCTTTGGGATTTTTTACGGAGCGAAATTTGTGATGGTTGAAAAATCCGCCGAGAAGGCGAATACTGCTGTCGCTGCAAATATCATGGACAAGGCGAATGCCGGAATGCCGCAGATATCGACGGGACAGTATGAAGAGATGTTCAAGCAGATCTCAGGAAAATTTTCTGCAGTTAATTTTCCATTAATCCTTGGTTGTTTTCTGTTTTATTTTCTGGGTGGGTACCTCTTATATGCATCGCTTTTTGCCTCGGTGGGATCAGCAGTGGACAATGATACTGATACGCAACAGTTTATGTTACCTATAACGATCCCGATATTAGTAGGGCTTTTTGTAATGATGAACGCCATGCAATCGCCGAACAGCAGCATTGCCGTAATATTTTCGCTGATCCCTTTAACATCTCCAATCGTAATGATGGCGCGCGTTGCGTATGAACCACCTATCTGGCAGCTGGGATTGTCGGCTTTTTTATTGATCATTACCTTTATGGGCTCAATATGGATGGCCGGAAAGATTTACCGGACAGGTATTCTGATGTACGGAAAGAAGGTAACTTACGCAGAACTCTGGAAGTGGTTAAAATATAAGAACTAATGGCGCTAATTCTGGTTATCGATGATGAGCGAAGCATCAGGAATACTTTAAAGGAGGTTCTTGAATATGAGAACCATCAGATTGACCTTGCAGAGGATGGTGTTATCGGCCTTGCGATGATGCAAGAGAATCATTATGAGATTGTTTTATGTGACATTAAGATGCCGAAAATGGATGGGTTGGAAGTTCTGGAGAAGATTTTCCAAATTACCACTGATGTTCAGGTCATTATGATTTCCGGTCATGGAACTGTTGATGCTGCGGTTGAGGCGATAAAGAAAGGCGCATACGATTTTATTGAGAAACCACTGGATCTGAACCGATTGCTTATCGCGATCAGAAATGCCACGGATAAAACCTGCCTGATCAGCGAAACCCGAACTTTAAAGAAAAAAGTGGCAAGAAGTTACCAGATGATCGGGGAATCACCGCCGATGACAAAAATCCGGGAGATGATTGACCGTGTAGCGCCGACGGATGCCAGGGTGTTGATCACAGGCTCCAATGGGACCGGCAAAGAACTTGTTGCCAGACAATTACACGAACAAAGCAATCGCACCGGAGGTCTTTTTGTGGAGGTAAATTGTGCAGCAATTCCATCAGAATTAATTGAGAGTGAACTATTCGGGCACGAAAAAGGGTCGTTTACTTCTGCGATCAAGCAAAGAAAGGGAAAATTTGAACTTGCAGATAAAGGCACTCTTTTCCTTGATGAAATCGGAGACATGAGTCTTTCTGCGCAGGCCAAGGTACTTCGGGCATTGCAGGAAAGCCGCATTACAAGGGTTGGAGGAGACAAAGATATCACGGTTGATGTTCGCGTTATAGCAGCCACTAATAAGAATCTCAAGCAAGAAATCGGTGAAAATCGCTTCAGGGAAGATCTGTACCACCGCCTTGGGGTTATTATAATTCAAGTTCCCTCGTTGAAAGACCGGACAGGCGATATCCCGTTGCTGGCAAATCATTTCATTGACCAGGTATGTTCTGAGATGGGCATGCCACCGAAGCAGATTGATGAAGAAGCCTTAGAAGAGCTCAAGAAACTACCGTGGACAGGAAATATCCGGGAATTCAGGAATGTTATTGAAAGGCTCATCATTCTTGGAGGCCCTGTCATTTCTGGTGAAGATGTGAGGGTGTTTGCCTAAAAGCTGCGGGATTGTTACCTTTGCATAAACAGCTCACCGGTTATGCAAAAAATTGCGGTTTTTCCAGGGTCATTTGATCCGTTTACCAAAGGACATGAAAATGTAATCAACAGGGCTTTGCCATTGTTTGATCAATTACTGATAGCCATTGGTCATAATTCTGAGAAGAAGAGTTTCTTTTCGCTGGAAAAGCGCTTGTCAATGATTGGCAAGTTATACGAGGATGAATCCAGGATTGAAGTTACTTTTTATGAAGGATTAACCGTTGATTACTGCAAAAGTGTTGGCGCTAAATATCTTTTAAGGGGATTGAGGACTGCTGCGGATTTTGAATATGAACGTGCTATTGCCCAGATAAACAGAAAGATGACCCCTGATATAGAGACAGTATTTATTCTTGCTGTTCCGGAATTTACGCCGGTTAATTCGACAATCATCCGGGAAATCCTAAAATATGGCGGAGATGCGGCTCAGTTTCTACCGGACCGCATGATCATAGGAGATTAGTCGGAAGCTGGGTCAGCAGAGTTCCATGAAACATCTCCAATCAACTCAGCTATAGACCGATAAGAATTTTCAAGAACCATATCAAATTGTGATGGCACCAGCCAGGTTGCTTCAGAAATACCTTCTTCAAGTTGTGGTTTTGTATTAAATTCCCCAACATAATCCATTGCAAACCACCAGGTTTTTTTCAGCACCCGTGTTCCTTCCAGTTTATAGGTATGATAGGTAGAAGGAAGTTCGTTCAGCAAATTCAGATTCCCGATTCCACATTCCTCATTAACCTCGCGCAAGGCTGCCATAGCAGGAGACTCACCCATTTCAATCTTACCCTTTGGAAGATCCCATTTCCCGAATCTCTTAATAAAGAGATATTTCCCTGAAGGATGACGAACGATGCCTCCTGCGGCCTCGATTATCGTGTAGAAGCTTGCAAAAACCGAAAAAAAGGCCTCAGGGTTTTCGCAGCAAACACAATAATTATAAACACCTGAGGTTTCGAACATTGAAATCAATTCGGCAACGTTGGTCCTATCCGGTTTCGAGATAATTTCCTTGCAAACTCCGCAAATAGCATCGGCAGGGCTGGATATCGACAGAAGACAGTCGTTGAAAAAAACTTTATACCTTTGAGACATGATGGACACAGAAAAGATGATCGCCTCGCTTTTATTGCAAATTAAAGCAATAAAGCTGTCTCCGGCAAGTCCGTTTACCTGGGCTTCGGGCTGGAAATCTCCTATTTATTGTGATAACCGGAAGACTTTGTCCTACCCTCTGGTACGAAAGACAATCAGGGATGAATTTGCCATGCGGATCAGGCAGGAATATCCGGGTACTGAGCTTATAGCCGGTGTTGCTACAGGAGCCATTGCTCATGGCATTCTGGTGGCGGAGGAGCTGGGACTGCCATTTGTATATGTCCGTCCGGAAGCAAAAGGTCATGGTTTAGGCAACCAAATTGAGGGAGACTATATTGCAGGAATGAAAACGGTTATCATTGAGGACCTTATATCCACCGGTGGAAGCAGTCTGGCTGCCTTCAAGGCATTACAGGCAGCAGGACTTGAAACTCTGGGGATGCTTGCCATTTTCACCTATGGGTTTTCTGTATCTGAAGAAAATTTCAGAGTGGCAGGTTGCCGCATCGGCACGCTCAGCAACTATGGCAGTCTGCTAAGCCTGGCGCTCCAAACCGGCGACATATTGCCGGATCAGGAGGATATGCTGAAACAATGGAGAGAAGATCCGGGAGCATGGGGAAGGTGAGGAGGTGAGGAGTAATGATGGTTAGGAGGTTAGGAGGTTAAGAGGTATTCGATCTCCTGGTAAGCAAAAGTTCTTTCGGCACCTGTGTCAGTTTGCATGATGAGATGTCCGAATTCGGAGACACCCAAGATTTTTGCGCGTATAATTTCATTACCGGTTCTAAACGGGGCAAATTCCTCAAATTTATATAATCTGTTGAGATACTGTCGATTAATAAAATCAAGATTACCAGATTCCATCAGGAAAAATTTATTTACAAATGATAACAAGAGCAGATCTTCAAGTTCTGTCAGGTCGTATTGCATTTCCGTCAGTGATCTCAGAGAAACCGGATTTGGGATATCGCCCGGAAATTTCAGTTGATTGATATTGATCCCAGCGCCCAGGATAGCATAGTCAATGAATTTTCCGAGGATAGCTGTTTCAATAAGTATTCCTCCGATCTTCAGATTATCAACATATAAGTCATTCGGCCACTTAATTTTAACCTCAGGAATAAACAACTCAAGAAAATCCGCAATTGCCAGTGCAAAAATTTCTGACAAAATAAATTGATTGGAGGCGTTGAATTTTTCAGGAAAAATTACGAGAGTTCCAGTCAGGTTCATACCCGGCTCACTGTTCCAGGTTCGGCCTCCCTGTCCTCTGCCGGCAAACTGGTCATCTGTACGAATCCAGAAAGGATTTTTTCCAGGTTGCTTTGATACCAGACTTGCGGCATACAAATTTGTAGAATTCAGCCTTTTAGAAAAATACTTTGCTGGTTGTTGCATAGAAGCTCAATTTACTGACTAAATTTACGCAAAATAATAAAAAGGTGTTTAGACCGCAGCATTCCTGTCATAAAGGGTGTTGCGGAGTTCACGAAAAAGTAAAACATGAAGAAAAAGCTAGAAGATTCTGACTACAAAGAATTATTGGAAATAATAATTGAAGCAATACGTTCAAAAAAAGGGGAAGCGATTACATTTCTGGATTTAACACATCTGAATACGACGATCAGCCGGAGTTTTTTGATATCCCATTCAGGATCGACGGTTCAGGCTAAAGCTATCGCAGAGGGCATTGAGGATCAGGTAAGAGAAAAGACAAGGCGTAAACCTTATCACAGGGAAGGATTTGACAACTCGCAATGGATTTTACTCGATTACGGTGATGTTATCGTACATATCTTTCAGAAACCTTTCCGGGACTTCTACAATCTCGAAGAGCTGTGGGCTGACGGGCATCGGACAGATTTTGCGTCCTAAGCCAAATTTCTGATGATGGTATAATAATTGACGAACCATATCTTTACTCCAAATTACCACTATCCGGAAAGAAACTGAAAAAATGGCAGACGATAATAATACAACCAAGCAACGTCCATCTACAGGACCGAAGGGTCAACCGGGCGACCTGATGAAGAAAAGACCGAAATTCAACATCATGTGGGTGTACGCAGTAATTATTCTTGGCATTTTTGCCATAGCGACATTCAACAAAGGCGGAAAACCACAAAAGACCGATTTTAAACAATTCCGGGAAGAAATGATTAAGACCGGAGATGTTGAAAAGTTAGTTGTGGTTAACAATGAGACTGTTGAAATCTACATAAAGCCTGATCGCTTAAATGAATCAAAATACCAGGAAATGTTTAAGAATCGTTTCAGCAGCGTTTCTAAACAGGGGCCCCAATTTTATTTTCAGATCAATTCTGTTGAAATCTTCGACAAAAGGCTTGAAGAAATTAATGCAGAACTTCCTGTAGAACAACGCGTTGAATACTCTGCTGAAAAAAGAACAGATGTTTTAATGCAAGTATTAAGCTGGGTAATTCCTTTTGGCTTACTGATTGGTTTTTACCTGTTCATCTTCCGCAGGATGAGTAATCCCGGAGGTGGAGGCGGAGCCGGATCAATTTTCAGTGTAGGGAAGAGCAAGGCAAAGATTTTCAACAAAGAGGAAGATAACATCAACGTAACTTTTAAAGACGTTGCAGGGTTGGCTGAGGCTAAAATTGAGATCATGGAAATTGTTGACTTTCTAAAAAGTCCATTAAAATACACCCAGCTGGGAGGTAAGATTCCAAAAGGCGCCTTACTTGTTGGCCCTCCGGGAACTGGTAAAACATTAATTGCCAAGGCAGTAGCCGGAGAAGCAAACGTTCCTTTCTTTTCAATGTCTGGTTCTGATTTTGTTGAAATGTTTGTTGGGGTCGGAGCGTCACGGGTACGTGATCTTTTCAAGCAGGCAAAGGAGAAGGCCCCCTGTATTGTTTTTATCGATGAAATTGATGCTATCGGGCGTGCACGAGGTCGGAACATGAATTTTGGCTCCAACGACGAACGCGAGAACACGCTAAACCAGCTTCTCACCGAAATGGACGGATTCGCATCAAATTCGGGAGTAATTCTTTTGGCTGCGACAAACCGGGCTGACATACTTGACAAGGCTTTATTGAGGGCCGGTCGTTTCGACAGACAGATACATGTTGAATTGCCTGACCTCAATGAGC
>CAILAQ010000357.1 GCA_903832165.1 uncultured Bacteroidota bacterium
CACCGACGGATCTTAAAAAATTGATGGATTTCGCGAACAATGATGATCCGAGAGCCATGGTATCCTCATCCACAGGACGGGCTTTCAATTACATACCTGCATCGACCTTCGTTTTGCCGATTGATAAAAACAAAGTGATCCAAAACGGTACAGTTGCTGCCAGCCGTGCTGCACAGATTGATTCGGCGATTGTATGGACGATGGGCCAGGATCAGGTATATAAAGACGAGCTGGTAATACTCGATATTCTTGCCAACAACAACTGGGAACGCCCGATGTATTACACTACGCCTGGTCAGTCTGGGTCAGTTAAGCTCGATAATTACCTTGAACTTCAGGGTCTAAGCTACCGGCTGATACCTATTAAAGGAATCAAGCAAAACGGGATGCAGGGGATGGTAAATACAGACATCATGTATGAAAACATTATCAACAAATTCAAGTATACCAACCTTGACAACCCGAAAGTTTATCAGGATGAAACCTGCCGCCGGATGGAGCAGAATATGAAAAATAATTTCAACCGCCTTGCTGAAGCTCTTATCGCAGAAGGAAAACTTGAAAAAGCAGGAGAGGTCCTGACGAAGCTGGAAAAAGCAATTCCAATGAAGGTTCTGGGATACGTTCCACAGGATGTTGAGACCGTAAGTCTTTGGTTCAAAGTCGGTAACAAGGAGAAAGGCCGGGAAATTGCAAAATTCGCTTTCGAGAATATAAAGGATGAGGCCGATTATTATCTGAGTCAGCCGGCTGACCTTTTCTCTTCAGTGAGCGATGATCTCCAGTACACACTCTATGAAATGCGCAACCTCACCCAAACGGTTACAGATAGTAAGGAAGAGGATCTGGCTAAAGAAATTGAGGCCAAATTCAACGAATACTATACTCGTTTCGTGAACCGAACAGGCGGACAAAGATAGCCTTGTCATGAAGCGAATAGCGATTCTTTTGATCTTGGTGGCCGGATTATTTGCCGGTTGCCATAAATCCGGGATTAAGCCTGGGGAAGCAAGAATTTCCGGGGTTTTCACTCCGGCAGTGTCTGGATACCTGAATATTACCGCAGGACCAGTACTTGACAGTGCGAGAATTGAAAAAAACGGGGCGTTCACTATAGATATTCCTTTGGCATCGGCTGGCAAGGCCATGCTCTTCTTCGGAAATCGCCTTACCGATATATTACTGGAACCCGGCAAGGAAGTCAAGTTAAACATAAACGCCATTGTTTTTCCCGAAAACATAAGCTTTGGCGGACAACTCGGACCTGTTAATCATTACCTCACCCTGGCGCGTAAACTCGACCAGCAATCGTCGATTGCAGCGGCCGACCTGTATGCAATGGAACCTGAGCGTTTCATCCATTTTACCGACTCAGTTAAAGAACAAAAAATCAAGTTACTCGCTGAATACGAGGCCAAATACAAAGAGATTGATCCGGGCTTTGT
This sequence comes from uncultured Bacteroidota bacterium, assembly GCA_903832165.1. Lineage (GTDB taxonomy): Bacteria > Bacteroidota > Bacteroidia > Bacteroidales > UBA12481 > UBA12481. Next base: position 1,446 of record CAILAQ010000357.1, read on the forward strand.
TTCCCGTGCCCGCTCAGAAATCGAATTCTCCTGGGCCGATCAACATATATTGTATCCCACCAAGTATGAGATATTAAAAGGAAATTCGCCATCCCTTCCGGCCGGTTACCATATTGACTATCTCAACCGGTTGAACCTGAATTCGGCAATAAACATCAGCAACAGCGTTTACAAGGATTTCATCCAGAAATACCTGGATTACCGGCAATCTGTTTACCTGACCAATCATCCCAATACCGCTTCACTGATCTTCCCTGAGTCTGTGGCAAGGTTCCGGGTAATTCATGAGGAATTTACAGATCCGGCTGTGGCAGATTATCTGTTGTTTACGGCTATGGATGATCATCTTGCCAACTTTGGCACCACACGCGTCGAAACTTTCATCACTGATTTCAGAATCAACTGCAAGAATCCTGAATATGTTAAAATCATTGACGGGATTATTGCCAGCATGGAAAAGGTTGGATTGGGCAAACCTGCGCCAGATTTCACCGCTTTCACCCCGGACGGAAAAAAGGTTAAGCTGAGCGATTATTTTGGTCAGCTGTTATACATTGGTTTCTGGGCTTCATGGTCAGACTGGAGTACTCAGGAAATTCCCTATTTTGAGCAGCTCCGCAAGGATTTTGCCTGAAAACCTGTAAAGTTTATCATGGTATCGCTCGATTTTGAAAAAGACAAA
>CAILAQ010000358.1 GCA_903832165.1 uncultured Bacteroidota bacterium
CCACACGCTTTATTTCCGTGTTGCGATGAATCCCCTTACGGTTTGACAGATCTGAAAACAGCAGGATCGAGGCGGCTACCAACAGGAATAACAATGGTTTCAGAATGTTTTTCATAAGCTAGATGTAATTTGCGGCCACCAGTTCAGCCACACTGTTATCGATCTGATCCTTTCTGCGCAATTCATCAAACAGGGCGAGGAGGTCATTCACTTTCATCCGGCGTTTTTCCTGTTCATTGAAATCATAGGCTATCCGTCCTTTGTGCATCATGATCACACGGTTACCCAGATTCACTGCCTGCTGCATGGAATGCGTCACCATCAGCGTGGTAATATTATCACGCCTGATCACCTCCTCTGTCAGCTCAATAACCCTGGCAGCTGTTTTCGGGTCCAGTGCTGCGGTGTGCTCATCCAGGAGCAGGAGTTTTGGCTTCAGCCAGGTTGCCATCAGGAGTGTCAGCGCCTGGCGCTGGCCGCCGGATAATTTTCCGATAGGATTTCCCAGTCGCTCTTCCAGCGACATCTGGAGTGGCGTAACCCGTAATTTGAATTCATCAATCAAACCTGCAGGCAATCCCCAACCCAGTCCCCTTGATTTTCCCCTGCGTGTTGCCAGGGCCAGATTTTCCTGGATCGACATGTTTGGAGCAGTGCCTGTAAAAGGATTCTGGAACACGCGCCCAATAAAGCTTGCCCGCTTATGCTCCGGCCAGCGTGTGATATCCACTTCATCAACCAAGATTTTGCCGCTATCAACCAAAAAGGAACCCGCAACTGCATTAAGCAATGTTGATTTGCCCGATCCGTTAGTGCCAAGCACGCAAACGAAACCTCCGTCGGGAAGGGTCAGACTGACTTCGTTCAGCGCATGAACCTCATTAACCGTACCGGGGTTGAAAACCTTTGATATATTGTTAACCTGTAGCATCTGATTATTTGCTTGTTAGTCTGATTTTTTTTGTATTCTTCATAAATCCCGGCAGGATAAGAGCCAGCAACACAAAGAGGGCGGTTATCAGTTTCAGATCGATAGGATTCATTCCCCAGCGAAGTGCAATAGCCACCAGGAGTCGGAACAGCACAGAGCCGATAACAGCGCCCGTGATTACCAGTCCCAGGCTGTTTTCCGAAATGAGCGCCTCGCCGATAATCACACTGGCGAGACCCCAGACCAGCATGCCGATACCCATCTGAACATCTGCAAACCCTTGATATTGTGCCAAAAGTGATCCTGCAACGGCAATAAATGCATTAGAGAGAGCGACACCGGCAATGATCATGAGTTTTGTATTAACACCTAAAGCTCGGATCATCTGTGCATTATCTCCTGTAGCACGCATAGCGGTGCCCAGGCGCGTGCGGAAGAACCACCAGAGAAGGAGGCTCACCAGTATAACCATGATCAGGCAAAAAAGGAGAATCCACAAATCTTTGGCGGGCACTTCCCAGCCAAGTACCATCGCCAATTTACCCTCGCCCGAAAACTTTACCGCAAGTTTTTCAAACCAGGTGAAAATCGTGGTTTCGGAAAGCAGGGGAAGATTACTGCGGCCCATGGTGTGGAGGTTGACCGAATAGAGGGCGGTCATCACCAGGATACCGGAAAGCAGGGAGTTAATTTTAAAGCGGGTGTGCAGAATGCCGGTCACCATGCCGGCCAGACCGCCACCGACGAAAGAAGTAAGAGTGGCAAGCAGAGGATTTACACCGGCAATAATCAGTGCAGCGGAGATAGAGGCTCCGAAAGTAAAGGAACCTTCAGCTGTAATATCCGGAAAATCAAAGATCCGGAAACTGATAAAAATACCAAGCGCCAGCATAGCGAGAATCAGTCCTATGGTAATGGATCCGAGAAGTAGTGTCATTTTTGTGATCCCTTTCTTTTATTCGATTTGCCCTATCCAGCAAATTCCGTTTTTAAACCGGCTGTCGCCCAATCCGTTAATTTCCCGCGTATCATTGAGCAGGTGCAGTATATCGCGCACTTCCGATGTCCCGAAAAGGGAGCGGATAATTTCATTGTAGTCGGGTTTTGTCTTCCTCATGGGTTGATATGGAAAGACTGCCGCGTGCAGATGTCCTGATGTATCTGAGCCGTTTTTGAGTGGTCGCAGCCAATTTACCGGAACGTTATTTCCCTTTTCGAAATATCCGAAGGAAACAGTAAGCATCCGGGAATAAGCCGGCTCCGTGGTAAAAAACAGATTATCGGCCAAACCGGGAAGCTCCAGCAATAATGAAGCATCCACCGGGGATTTACGCAGTCGCATACCAATCAATCCATCGCTTTCCGCAGCCATCAGTAGAGCAAACTTTCCATAGCCGGTGATTCGGAACAGCACGTCGACCAGGGTGTGCAAAGTAATGGACAGACTACCTGCGGCAGGTTCGAAAATTATCCTGTCGCCAAATTCCCCCTGTGCTTTGATCGAAAACAAGGCATTGATTTCAGGAATATACTGGCCGCTGGAAAGTGCATAATCAGGAATCGCACTTTGATCCGCAGGCATATAAGTTATTGCCTCGCCCAGCGCAAGGAACTCGCCATATCTTGATTTACAGTCATCGAATCCGGTTCCTATGGCGCCAAGCCCCAGAGCAAAAGTTTTTTTATCGCCGGTAATCTGCAGGTTGTCGCTGGAAGAATATCCTGATCTCCCTGTTATTTCAGGCTCCCCATGCACGGTGAGTGCCATTTTTACCTGACTGGTTATTTCCCTTTCAAAACGGAATCCCTCTTCAACTTTTCCAGTCTGGGCGATGGGCTCAGCTGCCTTGACTATCCGCGGCTTTTGCTGGAACATGTCGGCCATGCCTACCATTTTCAGCACCTCTTTTACGGGATCCGACATGACCGGAAGTGTGAGGGAACCACCGATCTTACTCAGGTTCTTAAATTGCCCCACCAACACGCGTATACCAAGAGAGCTTAGGTAAACCACCTTTCCAAGGTCCAGTTCAACGTCATAAATCCCATCCCTGATGAGTGCATTTATGGTGTCATCAAGTTGCCCGGTTGAATTCGCATCGAGGCGGCCGCTTATGGCAAGAACAGATTTCTTTCCGCTGACTGTTTTCTGGATATCCAGTTTGCTTTCCATATTTTAGTTTGTCAGTTTGATATTTTTCGATATACCATCGGGTATTTTGATATTAAATTTTGCTGCCACCGTTGTATTGATCTGGAAGTTTGTTTTAGTGACCAATTGAAATGGTATCTCCTTAGGCGGCTTTCCATCCAGTACCATTTTTACCATCACACCGGTATCATATCCTGCCTGATGGTAATCGCGGGCAACCACCCCTATCGCTCCCTGAGTTATAAGTTTGGTAAGAAACCCATAAAGGGGGATTCGGGCACTTTCGGCGGCCTTGATAATGGAGGAAACACAGCTTGCCGTAAGGTTATCCGATATCTGGCAAATAGCCCCGACACCTTTGGAAGTGATTGACATAGCAGCATCAGTGATTTCAGAAGTATTGCTTGCCGGCGCACAGATGAGTTCCAAACCCCTCTTTTTTGCCGCCTTGTCGAGGTTTTCCTTGTATGCTACCGAATTGATTTCGGCCGGAGCATATACTGTTCCGATGCGTTTGATCGATGGTTGAAGGGAGAGAACCATATCGATCATACCATCGAAATCACTCATCGTTGAAACGCCCGTTACCCCGGCCATATGATCAGTAAATGATTTCCCCAGCCCGGCAATCAGGGGATCGCCAACATTCGTAAAAACAATCGGACTATTGGTCTTCTTTTTGACCAATGACTGAATTGTGGGAGTGGAATTTGAGACAATCATGTCCCAGGATTGTGAAGTAACGTTGCCTGCGATACTGTTCAGAGCCGACATATCGCCCTGTGCGCTGAACACAGATATCGTAAAATCCTTGCCTTCCGTCCAGCCGGTCTCCTTCAGAAAATCCCGCAATCCTTTCTCACATTCCTCAGAGTTTGGGCTGTCGACATAATGTATCAAGCTCAATTTGTACATCTTACGGGATGCGGACTCCCGGGTTCCGCCTTTTTTATCAGAACGGTTTTGAAGGTCTGAGAGTAAAAGTATTGAGGCAACAATCAAAAGTGCCACAATACCTTTTATAATACCGGAGAGTGCTTTCATTTTAGAGTTGCCAACTTTAAAATTGTCAGCCGTACTAAGTTTGCCAACCAAAAGTTGGCAACTC
>CAILAQ010000359.1 GCA_903832165.1 uncultured Bacteroidota bacterium
TGGCAAGATAGGCCAGGGATTTCTGCATCTGGGCCGTATCTTTTATCAGTACCGCACCCAGACCAAAAGGGATAAACAGGCTTTTGTGCGGATCAACGCAAATAGAGTCGGACTTTTCAATACCCTTCAACTTTTTCTTCCCTTCGTCAGTGAGCATGAAAAATCCACCATAAGCTGCATCCAGGTGGAACCAAAGTTCATGGCGCCCGGCTATATCCCCGATCTCGTCGATCGGATCTATAGCGCCAACGTCTGTTGTTCCGGCAGTAGCCACTATCAAAAATGGATTCAGCCCGTTCTTTTTGTCCTCGAAAATAAGATTTTCCAGATCCTCCGGTTTGATCCGGTAACCATTATCCACCTCAACATAACGGAGGATGCATTCATCGAGACCGGCAATCCGTATAGCTTTCTGTATGGAATGATGAGCCTGCTGCGACAAATAAATAACTGATTTATCAATGATTTTAGAATTGATTCTTTTGGCATCCCGCGCCGTGACAATGGCAATGAGGTTGGCAATGCTGCCTCCGGAAGTAAGGTTTCCCGCCGCAGTTTTGGGATATCCCAGCACTTCGGCAAACCAGGCAATCAGCATGTTTTCCATGCGAACAGCTCCCGGTGAGGCAAAGAAAATCCCCGCATAACGGTTGGATACATCGGCCAGATAATCGCCCAGCGCCGAATAATAAATCCCTCCTCCGGGAATGTAACCCAGATGTCCGGCCGATGCCGGATTCAACCCTTGAGAATCCACATTTTGCTTTAAAAGATCGAGGACCTCGTCAATATTTACCGGTTCTTCAGATATGGGGGAATCAAGCAACGCGATTCCTTTATCGGACTTAGACTCAAAAGCTTTTATTTCGCCAATCGTATTTAGAAAATTCTCGCTGTACTTGATAACTTTTTTTCTTGTCGATTCCCGCTGGTCTGCATTTGGCTCCAGTTCACGCGATATCTTCTCCAGTTCTTTCAGTCTCTCAAGCATTCTTTTTCATTTATGGTAAGCAAATATACGGATTTGACGAATGTTTACTCAAAATTAGTTGTATTTGTCAACTAATAAACTTTACCTTTGTCGCGCAAAAATTTTTGTGATGAAGGAAAAGATGGATTTGTCGATCATGGACATGGGAAGAATGATGCAGGAACTCTTCCGGGTATTCAAGAAACGTATTGAAAGCGAGGAAAATGCCGAGGTGAAACTTTCGTCTGAGCAGTTCAGTCTGTTGCATGCCTTAAGCCTGAAAGAGGAAGAGGTGATTCAGAAGGATATGGCGGAAATGATGGGGAAGGATAAATCAGCAGTGCTGAGGATTATCGACTGCCTGGAGGAAAAAGGACTGGTGAGGCGTGTGGCAGCTATGGAGGACCGGCGCAAAAATTACCTGATGGTGACCAAAGCCGGATACCGCGCTATAGACTTGTATATGGTCATTGTTTATGAACTGGTGAAAGAACTCAGGGATGGTCTGTCGCAGGAGGATGTAGATACATTTCATAAGGTGGTGAACCAGATCAGGTGCAACGCCATAAAACTCTGAGCTTATCTAAATATATAGTTGATAACTACAATAATTGACCGGCGAAACGGCAAAAATGAAGGCTCAAGGCTCAGAAATCAAGGCTCAAGGCTCAAGGCTCAAGTGAAGTAAGAAAGTAAAAAAAATCAAAAGGAAAATAGAATGAAAATTTTAAATCGATTAATTTTTAGCAGTATCCTCTGCTTAAGCGTAATTTCGCTTCAGGCGCAGGAAAAATTGGTTTTGTCGCTGGACAGCGCGGTAAGCTATGCCCTCAACCACAACAAAACCCTGGTGAATTCGAAGTACGCCATCGACAAATCGGCCCAGAAACTCAAGGAAACCATCGCAGCAGGTTTACCACAGATAAGCGCTTCCATTGATTATAACAACTTCCTGGGTGCAACAGCCTCCCTGCAGCTGAACCCTGCCGCTCCACCGGCTATAATCGAGTTTAATCCGACAAGCAGCTTTAAGGCAAACGTGAGCCAGCTGGTGTTTAATGGTAATTATTTCGTTGGTATCGAGCTTTCGAAACTGGCCAAAACAATCACCGAACAGAGCTACCAGAAGGATGAGCTGAATGTTAAGGAACAAACCATTCAGGCCTATTGCATGATCCTCGCAACCGAAAGGATACTGGGCATAATCAAATCGAACAAGGAGAATGCCCAGACTATCTACGACAAAACAAAAAATCTTGCCAATGCAGGACTCATCGAACAAACCGATGCGAAGAAGCTTTCCATCATGGTGGCATCAGTGGATAATGCCTTTAAATCCATGCAAAGACAGGTTGAACTTGGGTATAACCTTCTTCGCTTTCAACTCGGTTTAAATTCTGATCAGGCGGTTACCCTTACCTCAAACCTTGATGATATATCCAAACAGTATATCCTGCATACAACCCTGGCTGATGCCTTCAATATTGAGAATAATATCGATTTTAAATTGATCTCCATGCAGGGTGATATTGCACAGAAGTCAGTAAAAATGAGAAAATCGAGCTATCTGCCAACCGTGGCTGCCTATTTTGCACGGACCGATAAGATCCTGAAACCACTTTTCGACTTTACCCCGAAGAATGTTGTGGGATTAACACTGAACGTTCCAATACTATCCGGCGGAACCAGGCTTGCTCAGTTGAATCAGGCAAAAATCGACAGCGATATCAGCTCAAATACGAAAGAGCTCGTTACGCAGCAACTTACCCTGCAGGAACGGCAGTTACGGTTTAATTATAATACCCTGCTTGATCAGTATGATATGCAGAAAGCGAATGTGGATATCGCTAAGGAAGTATTGGAAAAGATGAACCTGAAATATCAGCAGGGCATCGTCTCCAGCCTTGAACTTACCAGTGCCAATAACGATTACCTCACCTCAGAAACCAACTTCACCAATATCATTCTTCAATTGCTTAATGCAGAAATGACCCTCCGCAAAATAAACAGTAAACTCTAAAAAAATGAACACAATAAAAATGCTGAATTTGTCCCTGGCGTTGGGACTGTTAATCGCGGGTACCTCCTGTGCACCAAAAAAGGACGCCGCTGCCGAAACAAAACTTCCAGAAATCAAGGCAGCTGCATCCGTTAAAACAATGATCGCTAAAACGGAAACCATTACTCGCTATATCGATTTTACCTCTTCATTAATTCCTTTCGAAGAAGTGCATCTTGCTCCTTCGGCTCCCGGCCGTATCGAGAAAATCAATGTTGAAATCGGCAATAATGTCAAAAAAGACCAGGTGGTGGCTCTCATGGACCGCACCAATCTGGAGACTGCAAAAATCAATATGCTGAAACTGGAAACTGATTTCAAGCGACTCGAATCCCTCAAGCAATCCAACAGCATTGCGGACCAACAGTATGACCAGATCAAATCGGCATACGACATTGCCAAAACCAGCTATCAGTTTCTCCTTGACAATACCCAGTTAAGAGCTCCTTTCAGCGGCGTAATTTCCGGCAAGTACTTTGAAGACGGCGAAATTTATTCGGGTGCTCCGGTTCCTGCAGTCGGAAAAGCAGCTATTGTTTCAATCATCCAGATCAACCAGCTGAAGGCGCTCATCAGCATTCCATCGAATTATTATCCTTTGGTTAAAGTTGGAATGAAGGCTGATGTTAAATCAGAGATTTATCCTGATCTTACTTTTGCAGGGGATGTTTACCGGATTTATCCAACCATCGATAACGCTACCAAAACTTTTACGGTAGAAGTGAAAATCGCCAATAACGGATTGAAACTGCGTCCGGGAATGTTTTCAAAAATTCAGCTGAACCTGGGACAGGGAAGCGCCATCCTTGTTCCGAACATTGCAATTGTTAAGCAAACCGGAACGAACGATATGTACGTATTCCTGAATAATAATAATGTTGCCGTAAAAACGCAGGTCAAAACCGGCCGGATGATCGACGACAAGATCGAAGTCACCGAAGGCATAGCTGAAGGCGCTGAAGTCATTATAGTCGGACAGAACAAGATCGAGAATCAGGCAGCCATAATCATTAAGAACTAAGATCATGAGTTTATTCAGTACAGCAGTAAAAAAGCCCGTCAGCACCGTCATGATCTTCCTTGCGGTGGTGATTTTCGGGCTATATTCCTATTCACAGTTACCTGTGGATTTCTTTCCTAAGATTGATCCGCCGATTCTTTCGGTATTTACCTTTTACACAGGTGCCAACGCCTCCGACGTTGAGCAGAATGTTACGCGCAAGCTCGAAGATGGGTTTGGCTCGCTTACCAATCTCAAAAAGATCAGTTCCAAATCGAAAGATAACATCTCGGTGATCACCCTTGAATTTGAATGGGGTGCCAACCTTGACGAGGCAACGAATGAGGTTCGCAACGCCGTGGGACTTGCCGAGCGAAATCTGCCGGACGGTATTGCAACACCTACGATTTTCAAGATGAGTACGAGCATGATGCCGGTGGTAATGTTTACGGTAACCGCCAGCGATAGTTATAAGGGCATCAAGGACATTCTCGACAAGAAAGTGATTCAGCCACTCAATAGGATCGACGGGGTTGGAAATATCATCGAAATGGGCGCCCCGGTTAGGGCAGTAATGGTGGATGTTGATCCGCGCAAACTGGATGCTTATGGCCTGACTGTTGAGCAAATAGCCGGTATCCTCGGAGCGAACAACCTGAACCTTCCGTCAGGCAGCCTTGAGATGGGGAAATCAGATCTTCCGCTGAGACTGCAGGGAGAATGGGAAAGCAGCGACCAGGTGAAGGATATCATTATCAGTAATATTAGCGGTAAAACAGTTTACCTGAGAGACATTGCTACCGTGAACGACGGACTCAAGGACATTAAAACCTATGAGCGGTCCAACGGCAGTAAAAACGTCCGTATCATGATCCAGAAACAGTCGGATGCAAATACCGTTACTGTTGCCAATAATATAAAGGCCAAACTTGAAGAGATCAAGAAAACCCTGCCTCCCGATGTGAATGTGGAAATCCTGATGGACTCTTCGCTGAGCACGATGGCTTCGATAAATAACCTGGCCGAGACTTTATTTTACGCCCTGATCTTCGTTGTGATCGTCGTATTCTTTTTCCTTGGGCGCTGGAGGGCCACTTTTATTATCTCGCTCTCCATTCCGATATCTCTGATCGTCGGATTTGTCTATATGTACCTTTCCGGCGGAACTATCAATATCATTACACTTTCATCACTTTCTATAGCGATAGGAATGGTGGTCGATGATTCCATTGTGGTTCTGGAGAATATTACGAAAAAGCTGGAACACGGAGGGTTCGCACGTGAATCAGCCATATACGGAACAAGCGAGGTCAGCCTTGCTGTTATTGCCTCCACGCTGACCGTTATCGCTGTGTTTCTTCCGCTCACCATGCTGGGTGGAATGACAGGTATCCTTTTCCGTCCTTTGGGTTGGGTAGTGACCATCTCTGTGGGTATGTCGGTTATTGTTTCTCTTACACTGGTCCCGATGCTCTCCTCCAAGATCCTGAGAACCAAGATTCCAGGCAAAAAAAGTATCTCCGGAAGGATTTACTGGTTCTCCCAGGGTTTGCTTAACAGGCTCGACAATTTCTATGAACGGATACTTAACTGGGCAGTAGGACACCGCTGGACCGTAGTCATCATTGCTTTCCTGGTTTTTGTTTCCTCCATGTCGCTGGTGAAACTGATTGGTACTGAATTCATGCCAGCCTCTGATAACGACCGTATAACCGCACAGGTAAAACTCGCGCAGGGTACCAAGCTCGATGAGACCGCCAAGACGGCGCATATACTCGATTCGGTTTTCATGAAAAATTATCCTGAAATCGAGATCGTTTCCACCAGTGCGGGAGTTGGTGACGAAAACAGCCTCGCTTCCATATTCACTGAAACAGGCAACTATATCATCAATTACACCTTCAAAATGAAGCCACGTGCCGAGCGCGTGCAGGACATCTTCCAGGTGGCCAACCGCATGCGAAAGGATATCGAGCAATTGCCCGAAGTGGAGAAATATTTTGTCGATCCTGGCAGCACACGAGGCGCTGCCGCCATGGGGATGGGTGGTGGCAATAACCTTGAATTAAAGGTTTATGGAAATAATTTCGATGAAACCAACGTTTTCTCCGAGAAGGTGGCCCAGGCATTGCACGGAATCAATGGTACCAAGGATATTCTCATTAGCCGCGATAAGGAAAAAACCGAATTGCAGCTGGTGATCGATCAGCAGAAGATGACCTCATTCGGCCTGACAACAGCCGGTGTTGCTATGGCCATCCGCAACAGGATCACCGGATTTACCGCTACCAAATACCGTGAGGCAGGCGATGAATACGATGTGATTGTCAGATATGATGAAAAGTTCCGGCATTCCACAGAAGATATCCTTAACATGACAATCGCTACTCCGGCTGGGAAAATGGTCCGGTTGAGCGAGATCACGACCATGAAGAGATTCTATTCGCCACCAAATATTGAGCGCGAAAATAAAGTGCGCGTAGTAACAGTTTCCTCTGCTCTTTCAGGAACAGATATCGGAACCGTTAAGAAGGCTCTGGAGATTGAAATGGCAAAGATGGATAAGCCCGAAGATATTACTACTGCTTTCGGCGGAAGTGCCGAAAGCATGAAAGATTCGTTCAAGAGCCTGATGCTTCTTCTCCTGCTATCCATTATTTTGGTTTACATCGTAATGGCCTCCCAGTTTGAATCAATGAGGGAGCCGTTCATCATCATGTTCTCCATTCCGTTTGCGTTTACCGGCGTCTTTCTCGCCTTGTTCTTATTCCATGCCACGATCAATGTCATTTCACTTATCGGGGCAGTAATGCTTATCGGTATCGTGGTTAAGAACGGTATTATTCTGGTTGATTATACCAACCTGCTGGTGAACAGGGACTATCCGCTGAAAAAAGCCGTTGTTGCGGCCGGACGCTCCAGGCTCAGACCGGTACTCATGACCTCCCTCACCATGATTCTCGCTATGATTCCAATGATCGCCACTTCGGGAAGCGGCTCGGAAATGTGGAAACCGATGGCCATCGCTATCTTTGGCGGGTTAACATTTTCCACGTTGGTAACACTGATTGTGATACCTACTATTTATACCATTTTCGGCGTAGGTAAAATGAAAAGGGAGAATAAAGCCGAAGCAAAACTTTCAAAACAGTAAAAGCCTACAAGAATGAAATCAGTATTTATATCATACAATCAATCCATCACCGAGGAGGTGCAGGAAGTATTGGACAGTCTCTCCATTCGCGGTTACACCCAGTGGCTCGACATTTTAGGAAGGGGGACTGATACAGGCACTATGCATGAAGGAACCCATACCTGGCCTGAGCTGAATAATGCGCATTTAACGATTGTCGAAGATTCTAAGGTACCTCTTTTGCTTGAAAAGCTTAAAGCACTTAACAGTGAGGTTGAGGAGCAGGGCCTTAGGGCGTTTGTCTGGAATATCGAAGACGGCATTTAATTTCCACCGGAAATCAGATTTTCAGCAAGGAAGGTCCGTTCTCTAAACAGAGAACGGACCTTTTTGACGAATAACCCGCATTTATACTTAATGAGAGTAAATATTTATTATCAATATTTGACTGCAGATAAGAATCATGATCAACCACCCAAGCTGACTTCAAAATGATAAAAAGCCAGTTGAAACGCATTTTGCAGGCGGGATGCCTGACTGCTATTGTTCTTTTTGCCGGGATCCCGGAATCCCGGGCTCAATTTGTCAAAGAACGGCCATTCCCCAAACGCGCCTTTATCGCATCCGGCGAGATCTTTGCCCAGGAAGCTCTCATGAGCGGCATACTTTACCTTACACCTAAGGAGTTCAGTAATTGGGAAAATAAGTTCTGGCTCTACTGGGGCAGTAATCTTAAACGGGCTTACACCAAGCCGCCGGTCTGGGATAAAGACGGATGGGCCGTTAATTATGTTGGCCACCCGTTGCAGGGATCTTATTTCTTTAATTCGGTACGCAGCCAGGGTGCCGGTTTCTGGGAATCCGCCGCCTTCAATGTTTTTCATACCCTGCTATGGGAATATGGCATCGAAGCCATCAACGAACAACCATCAATCAATGATTTGATCACCACCCCGCTTTGCGGTATCGCATTTGGCGAGTTGGCGCACCAGGCTGCCAAAAGGATGAAAAGAGGAGGATTCACGACTGTTGAAAAAATCCTGGTTACGTTAATCGATCCATACTACGTTATCAATAACGGCTATAGATAGATCACCATATAAAAGTTGCAACAGATCCGCTGTTGAGCGTGGTTGATACGGATTTTCCTTTATATCTGATGTTAAAAGATTCATCCGCATCCGAATCATTTAAAACGATCAGCACCTTTTTCCCGACAGGCGTCCTGAATGCTGCACTCTGCAGTTTTGAAGTGACAGTGGATCCTATCCTTACCGATCCTGCCGGTACAAACTTCGAAGCATGTGCAATGATGTAATAGGATACGTTTCGTATTACGGGTGAGTTACCGTTAATGGTAACAGCCCCTTCGCAGGTGGTGCAGCCTCCGTCGGTATGAGGGTTAAATGACGGATCGGAAGCAAGGTTCCATTCCAGTACATTTCTGCTCCAGTTCCTCGTTGCACCGATGACCAGATTTTTCACATGCCATCGTAAATCGGGGCCAAAGTTGCCGGGCCCGCCAACATACTGCTCGGTGAAATACAGATTCTTTTCGGGCCAGGCATCGTGCACCTGCGACAGAACGCTGATGTCTCCTGCATATAAATGAAAGGCCGAGCCGTCAATGTATTGGCGGGCATCAGCATCATTGAGAATATTCACCGGATACTCCGGATGGTCGCAATTATGATCATACAGGATAATCTTTGTGGTCAGATTTGCTGTCCGGAACGCCGGACCCAGATTCTTCCTGATGAATGTGGCCTGCTCACCCCATGACATCTCCATGCTGGGATTGTTATACGGATTCAGGGGCTCATTCTGAACGGTGATGGCATCTATGTTTATGCCTTCGGCCTGCATGCCCTGGATATATTTCACCAGGTATCGGGCATAGGCATCATAATATTCAGGCAGAAGTTTGCCTCCTTTTGTGCTTTTATTGGTTTTCATCCAGGAAGGAGCCGACCAGGGTGATCCAAGAATTTTTATAGCAGGATTATACGCCAGTGCCAGTTTTAACACAGGAATTAAATCCGTTTTATCCTTGTCGAGACTGAAGTGAGCCAGATCATTGTCAGTCTGGCCACCCGGCATATCATCATAGGAATAAACGCTCGCATTTAGATCAGAGGAGCCGATGCTGATCCTTAAATAGGAAATACCGATGGATGTGCTGTCCGTCGAAAATAGTTCCTTAACAATAGCATTCCGGCCGGCCTGGGGCATCTGGTTGATGAGCCAGGCGCTGCCGCCTGTCATTGAAAAGCCAAAGCCATCAACCGACTGGTAGGTAAGTGCCGTATCTACTTCAATGGTAGGGTGCTGGGTAACTACGGTATTAAAGATCAGCTTTATGTCAAGCTTTTTTAACAATACGGACTTATCGGCTTTTGTGAGCCAGAAAGCGACGTCGGTTTTGGTTGCATCCGGAACCGGATCTTTTTTTTTGCAGCTGTAAGCGGAATTCAACCCTGCAGCTAAGATAAGGGTACCGGTCAGGTAGATTGCAATTCTTTTGTTCATGTCGGAATATACAAAAAAAAGGCTGCCCTTATGAGACAGCCTCTTTTTTTATCTGAAAAACAGAATTAGTTCTTAATCAGTTTCTGAGTCTGCTTCTTGCCATCTTTACCAACAAAGGTAACGAAATACATTCCGCTGCTAAGTGCTGAAGTGTTGATGGTCTGGTTGCCTGTTGCATCAAAATTATAATTGGCAACAACCTGGCCCACCATAGTGGTAATAAACACACTGTGAATTTCTGCGGTTGTGCTGATTCTCAATTCGTCCTTAACAGGGTTCGGATACATCTGAATGGTTCCGGACAGCAGGGTTGTCGGTACTGAAGAAATGCCCTGAACACCCCAGGTATAGATCAAATGGATGTTTCCGCTGACAGTGTATGTTCTGTCACCACCAGGTGCCGGATCGCCAAGACCCCAGCCTGTTCCTTTAAAGAATTTGAAGGCAATCAGCCCATCGGCCAGATGCATGTATATTCTGTAAACACCATCACCGTCAGGATCAAGCATTTCATTGTTCAGGTTCGTTCCCGGCTCATTCCATGTTCCGTGAAGGCCGCCGATTGCACCTGAAAGAAATACACGGTCTCCAACAACTACGCCTGCAGGTTTCATGTCAACATCAAAAACCTGTTCCGGAGGAGTTATCGGATTTGGATCGTTGTTCAGGATAAAGTCATCGAAATAGATGTCAATATCATCAGAAAGTGTCAGTGGATTTTCAAAGTCAGGCATAAAAACGATGGTAGGATAAGTACCTGTTTTTTCCGAGAAGTTGAAAACACAATCTACCCAAGCTCCGGTAACTGTTTGCGCAACAGTTGACGGATGCTCGACGGTACCGGCAGCGCCTCCTTCAATTTTAAATACTATAGGGCTGATGCGCGGTTTCCATACTTTCACGTGCATGTACTTATTGGTGGTAACATCAATTTGCGTACCGGAATAAAAACCACCCCAGGGAACACCATTTTTGGCGCGGTGGAACTTAATGACATAGTCGCTCAGGTTAACTCCGGATTTATCAGGATTGGCCACAAGGCTGAATCCACTCAGGTCAGTTGCACCACTGGTCATGATATTCAGAGGAATATACTCAAAATTTTCCATAATCTGAACCGGGGCACTTCCAACGGCGGGATCATTGTTAATGTAGAGATCATCGAAATACATTGTGATGTAATCGGTGAGCGTAACAGGATCTTCGAAATCAGGCATGAAAACAACTTTTACATAGTCGGGGCCGGTTGCTGAAGAAACATCAAAAACCAGTTCTTCCCATGCATTGACCTTGCTCTGAGGGTTAATGGAAGCAATATCAGCTGTATTCGGGCTTTCCAGCTTAAATTTAACTGGGGTGATTCTTGGCTTCCATACTTTTACATGAACATACTTGTTGTGCGCTACATCAATGGAAGTAGGCAGGGTTGCATAAAAGCCGCCCCATGGATCACCTTTGCCACGGACAAATTTCGCAACGGTGTAACTGGTATTGGCTCCGGTCGGATCCGGATTGGCAACAACAGTAAGCGAACCATTATCGCCAGCGGCCATAAGGTTCATCTTCAGGCTCTCGAAGGTTTCAATGGTTTGAGCCATTGAGAAACCGACGAAACTGATGATCAGAATAAAAACGAGTGTAAATTTCTTCATAGGAAAATTATTTAGATTAATGAATGGTTAACAACTATAAATGTACAATGTTTTATGTTCACTCGAAAATATATTTCAATGATTAATAAATATGTGTATTCCCAGTCGGGCTTTGATCTTTCTTTAGTATCCGGGGTTTTGAGTCAGCTGAGAGTTCTTGTCCAGTTCGGCCTGCGGAATTGGCCAGAGTAACTGGTAAAGTGCAATGGAATATCCAAGGTTCACACCGTCAACACCCTTGGCAGCATTAATGACATCAATGGCTCTTCCGGTTCGTTTCAGATCGTACCACCTGACTCCTTCAAAAGCAAGTTCAAGCCGTCTCTCTTTTTCAATGGCCAGGCGCATATCAGCCTGGCTGGCTGCACTGGTATTCGGAAGGGAAACCCGCGTTCTGATCTGGTTAACCAGGGCTGCTGCTCCGGTTACATCACCTGTTTCATTCAGCGCTTCAGCTTTCAGCAGCATAAGGTCAGCCAGCCTTATGAAAATGTAATTCTGCGGGCTGGGCGAAGTGAAAATCCGATACTTGTTAAGGAATGGATAATTGGTTTGCGGCCAGTGAGAATCTGACCATTTACCTGTGATATTCAGAAAAATAATGGAGGCAGCCTTCCGGATATTATCCTTTTCGGCATCAAAAGCCGCTACCAGGTCGTTTGATGGGATATTGAATTTCTTCCAGTCCAGTCCCCTGAACATGCTGGCACCCCAGTTGCCGGAAGAACTGGTGCCCTCATAATTTATTTCGAAAATCGCCTCCGCCGAATTTTCATGCGCATTATCCCAAAGCTGATCATAGCTGGGTAGCAGGCTGTATCCGCCGGCAATCACATCATTGCAATAAGCCAGCACCTTAGTCCAGTCATGAGGCTCCCTCGTGGCGTATACTTTGGCCAGCATGGCATTTGCGGCACCTTTGGTTATCAGGGTCTTATTTAAGGCAGTAACTTTCACGTTAGCCAATGCAGTTTCGAGGTCGGTAATTATTTGCGCATAAACCTCTGCCGAAGGTGCTCTGGAAGGGAATAGAATTGGGTATACTTCAGGCAAAAGCGCAGCACTGAATGTTTTAAATTCTTTCAGCTGCAAAGGAACATCGCCCCATAACTGCACCAGCTGGAAATAAAGGAAAGCCCTGAGAAAGGAAGCCTCTCCCCTGATTTCATTTTTTCGGTCGGTAGTAAGTAAAGGATCCGGAACTGAATCTACATTATTAATAACAATGTTGGCCTTTCCAATCGTTGAATAAAGATAAGCCCAGTCGCGCTTGATATTTGCATTCGTCGGACTGATGTTATAATCGTCAATCTGGAAGTTTGCCGGATTATCAGCCCCGGCATAGGCATCATCGGACTGTGCGTCACCATTGACAAAATAGTCCAGCTCGAAATATTCGTTCCGGAGATCTCCATATACCCCGGCAAGCGCAGCTTCAGCAGCATTGGCCGTTTTAAATGTCGGCCCCTTTGCTGTTGCCGCATTTTCAACGGCAATGCCGTTATCAACAGGTTTCAGATCAAGAAAATCATTAATCTTCCCGCATGAATAAAACGGAAGTGCCAGAAGAGAGGCTATCAGTAGTTTATATAAATTCTTCATGGGAGTCAGTTTTTAAAATTCAACATTAATACCAAAGATGATCGACCTTGCCTGCGGATAGGTCCCATAATCAACCCCCAGAGTGGTTGAACTGCTTCCAAAGGCATTAACCTCAGGATCGAAACCGCTGTAATTCGTGAAAGTCAGCAGATTCTGCCCGGTAACATATACAGAAAGCTTCTTGATAGCCTTAAACCCGGTATTGTTGTCGAGCAATTTATAAGAAAGCGTAATCGATTTTAACCTGACATATGACCCGTCCTCCACAAAACGGGACGAGTTGTTTACATTATTCACGCTTCCATTGCGAACAGCCCTGGGGATATCGGTAATGGTGTTTTCAGGCGTCCAGCGGCGCAGAACATCTGTCGACTGGTTTTTACTGTCGAACATTCCCTCCAGGTCTATACGGGTGGCATTATATACGTCATTGCCATAACTTCCCTGAAAAAATACAATCAGGTCGAGGCGCTTGTAACTGAAACTATTGGTAAACCCGAAGGTAAAATCAGGCTGGGCATTCCCAATCACCGTACGGTCGCCCGGATCAAAAATCCCATTGTTATTGATATCCTTGTATTTAATATTTCCTGTGGCAGGGTCAACACCTTCTGAAACATACCCGAAGAAGGAGCCAAGCGGCAACCCCACTTTTACAATGGAAACATCCTGGTTATTACTGTAGATTCCTCCATAGTAATATACATTGGTGTAATTCAGGGCAGTTACCTTATTCTTGTTAAAAGACATATTGAAATCAGTAAACCACTTTAAATTCTTATCGAGATTGACTGTGCTGATATTGAACTCAACACCTTTGTTTTCGATGTCACCGGCATTGGTCTGGATACTGGTGATAGGCAAGGTGTTGGAGAGCTGAACATTCAATAATACATCGGTGGTTTTTTTGATATAAGCATCAAAATTAATGACTACTCTTGTTTTGAACAGACTAAGGTCAAAGCCGATGTTTGACTGGCTGGTGGTCTCCCATTTAAGGTCGGGGTTGGAATAGGTGGTTTGCGTAGCTGATGGTCCTGCCAAAGGATTTTTTGGTGTGCGGCGCGAATAAGAAATCAATCCGTAGCTGGCATAGTTTGATATGCCTTCCTGGTTGCCGTTTTTACCCCATCCTCCGCGGATTTTCAGATCATCGATAAAAGTGAGGCTCCGCATGAATTTTTCCGACGAAAGGCGCCATCCTGCCGAGAATGAGGGAAAGGATCCCCATTTATTTGCAAGTTTGGATGAAGCATCACGACGTACAGTTGCTGTAAGGTAATACTTGCGGTTGAAGTCATAAGTGGCACGGGCGAAAAATGATGCCAGCGCCCATTCCTGCCTCGAAGTGCCGCCGCTGATAACATTTGCAGCCCATAAGCTCTGAACCAATGTATCAACCGGAAAGTCGTTGCCGGAAAGATAGGAATCGTTACCGGTAAATTTCTGCAGACTGCTGCCTGCGAGTGCGGTGAAATTATGTTTGCCAGCCGAGCGCGAAAAGTCCAGCGTATTATCCCACATCCAGGAATTATTGTTGTACTTATCGGAGTACCCGATACCGTTTTGCTGGCGGCCATAATTTGTAGTAACCCGGTTGAGGTAATAGTCCCATTCATGACTGTTGATGTCGACACCGAATCTTGATTTAAAAAACAGCCCTTTAACAATCCTTGCTTCGGCATTAACACTTCCAAACAACCGGTTCTCAGTTTCCTTCTGATCAGGTCCGTTCATATAGGCTATCGGATTTTCCCAGGAGGGTTGAAAGGGATTAGGATCGTACCAGCCACTCGAATCTTGTTTGTAAACATGGAGGAAAGGCGGCGTATTCAATGCGCTCATGATCACCCCGCCCCGGCCGGAACTGGCATTGTCAGGCGTATCTTTGGTTTTCAGGTTAACCACATTGATGCTGGTCCCGATTTTTAACCAGGGCCTGAGCTGATTATCAAGGTTAACCCTGATGCTGTATCTGTCGAAACGTGCCGGTTGAACAATGCCCTGTTCTGTAAGATAACCGGCGGAAACATAATACCTTGATTTCTCATCGCCACCGGAAACGGTTAATTGATGTGATTGGTTATACCCGGAACCAAATACCTTGTCGCTCCAGTTGGTATAGTCAGTAAAGGTGGAATCCAGCGCCTTACCGGTAATCTCCAGCATCAGTTTCCGGTATTCATCAGTATTCAGAACGGCGATGGGTTTCCGAAGTTGTGATACCCCGAAATAGGTGTTATAAGTGATTACAGGAGTGTTTTCTTTCCCTCTTTTTGTAGTGATGATAATTACCCCGTTAGCAGCGCGGGCACCATAAATGGCAGCAGAGGAGGCATCCTTCAATACACTCATCATGGCAATGTCGGAAGGGCTCAATCCCTTGATATCAGTGGTTGGAATGCCATCAACAACATACAGCGGCTCATTTCCGGCCAGTACCGACGTTGCACCACGAACCCGCACCGTAAGGCTCTCTCCCGGTTTGCCGGAAGTTTGTGTTACCTGAACCCCGGCCGCTTTTCCTTGAAGGGCCTGAACGGCCGAAACAATTGGCCGGTCGGCAATTTCCTTTTCCCCAATCGTGGAAACAGCCGTGGTAATATCCATCTTCTTCTGAGAACCATAGCCTATCACAACCACCTCGCTGAGATGTTTGAGATCTTCCTTTAACACCACGTTTATTACCGATTGATTCGTTACAGGAATCTCCTGAGTCACAAACCCTACGCACCTGAATACCAGGATGCCGCCAGTGACCGAAATCTGGTAGCTGCCGTCCGGGTTGGTGGTGGCGCCGTTGGTAGTACCCTTGATCTGAATATTGACACCCGGCAGCCCCAGGCCGCCTGCATCCGTAACTTTACCCGTGATCGTGCGGCTTTGGGCAAAAACAGCAAGGGAAATCGCAGCAAAAATGAGTATTGCAAAAAGTTTTTTCATATCCTGACGGTTTTAGGGGGGAATTCCTAAGCAA
>CAILAQ010000360.1 GCA_903832165.1 uncultured Bacteroidota bacterium
CTTGATAGCATTTTTAATAATTTCTAATGCAAAGTTAAGAAAATACTTTGCTTGACGGTCACTATACCTCATACCCGACACCCGAAACCCGATACCTAATCAAAGTAAATCCCACTCAGCGAAATATTTCCTCCCCTGATCTTATCGAACCTGAATTTGACTGATTTGTTATACTGGTAAACCAGGTAAACGCCACCCGATGGATTCTTCACCATTTTCACCGGCGCGACAAGGTTAAGTGTTTCCGCATCAAACATTTCTACGGCCATGCGGCGACCTTTTTTCTCCCAGTCGAGGAAGTAAAGAGCAATCTGATAATCTTTGATTCCATTTATACCAATGGTAACGGACATGGTCTGGTCGGAGTTGGAATAGCACGCGGCATTCCTTGGAAACCCATTGCTCTGGTCGGGTGCTGGTGCGCGGTTGTCGGATATGTCTTTTGCCCATAGAGTAGGGTCGGGGAGTCCGTTTTTCGGGAAAGCCCTGAAATATTCAATTGAAGTAACCCAGGCAGGCAGCGATTGCTTATCGGTACCGTCACCATTATAATTACAGAGAATGTATCCTGACTTGCCATATTTTCCTCCCCAGTTGCCACCTGTGGTGGAATCAGTCTTTATGTATCTGGCCGCATACGATTCAGGCTGCTCCTGATAAGCAGGTGTTTTGCCGCCGTAACCGACTGATATCTCATACCTGCCACCCTGAACGCCGTTGAAATATATGAATTCCTGATCCTGGCCTGCTCCGCTGATACCTGCAGTTTCATGAAATGTGCCATCCCAGGCCAGCTTTCCGTTGACCGATATCTTTTTTATCGTCTTTTCAGCTTTTGGAATGCCGATTCTGCCTGTTGTGCCGGCCGGCGCACTGATGCTGCATTTTCCTGAGGTCATATCGAAATTCGCTGATATAATACCAAGTGGAGTGGGGGTGGATCCGGAAACTTGAGTGAGCGTTCTGCCGGGGTGCGGCAGAATTTCCCAGGTTTTAAATCCGGGTGTGACGGGCACAATGCCGAGAATCTCTTCATTAAGCCATTTTACGACCCCGGCACCCCATGGATGGCAAAGACTGGTTATGCCGGATTGAGTGTTTGGAACGGCGTCATTGGGGCCGACAATCCGGTTCCATGACGGGCGGTAACATTCGAAGGGTGTGGTTCCGCCATAATCCACCATGCCGCCCCACATATCCCTGACCGAGCTGAGCGCATCATCATGTTTCTGCATCCGGGCAAGTGCCTGGATGATAAAGTACTGATTGAATGGCGATAAAGATACCCGGTTAACCCGATCGGTAAACCACTTCTTATATAGGTGTTCCTGTTCATCTGATTTTAACAGGCTGGTGTTGATGGCATCCGCAGCTGAATGGATTCCGTAGCTCGCAGTCCAGTCGCCGGATTTCCGGAGAACTGCCATTTTATCGGTGGCATATTGTGCATATTTTTTCTGCAGATCTTTCCGTCCGAGGCTCCTCATTGCATCAGCAAAATCAATCCAGGTTCTGATCGTAAGCATTTTGTAAGCATTCTGGGCTTCCAGGCTTTCCTTAAACCAGATTTCAAAACCGGCACAGAGCCGTTCGTCCCAGCCATAGAAGCGCAAGCCCGGATTGGTGCCGAAAACTTTGTAAGCATCATCGAGTTTCTTACACGCATTGTCGGTGTATTGAGCTAAAGCAGAAGAATCGCCGGAGTATTCGTAATAATCAAGCAAGCTCAGTACCCAATACAAGGAGTAACTTCTGATTCCGTTACTCTGACCGGAAGTATTATCGATATTCTTTTTAATGAAATCAAGATTGCCGAAAGCCACGAGTGCTGCTGCCTGTGATGTATGTGCGTCGCCGGTCCAGGACATCCTGTCGCCGCGTTCCATCAGTATCGCCCCGAAATAATCTTTGCAAAGGGAGGCTTTCACTCCGTAGGCCGACATATACCATGCTTTAGTCAGCACTGGGTCGCTGCACGAAAAGCTGCCGTTATAGTTGGTGGGTTTCACCTGGTTTACTGCGCGGATGCCGGTTATGTGCCATGGAGCGGTGAACGATTTTACATGGACCCAGGCAAACCTCATTCCGTCGTACAGCTCCGGGTTCAGTTCCAGCCGGTAAGTATTTCCATGTTTAACAGGCACTCCGGTTTTATCGATTCCCGGCTCATTGTATTCACTGATACTCATTTCCACTCCACCGGGGCAATCGGGGCTGTCGAATTCCACCCAGGCACCCATTTCCAATCCAAAATCAATTCTGATGGATCCGGTATCTTTTACCAGTACATCAGGTGTGGCGGTCAAAGATTGCAGGTTTTTAAACGCTGCCGGATTTGACGTGAACACGGATTTTGGCTGAATAAGATAAATCTCGAGTCCGTCAGCAGCTGCAGGATTTGGCCACCGGTAATTAACCAGCGGGTCGGGAGATTCTTTTACCGGTTTTCCGGAAAAACTACCGGCCGTCACATAATTATACGGCTGCCCTATTGGCGATTTTTTCAGAATGTTCTGGCCAAGAACAGTAAATGGGCATGCTAACGCAACAATCAGGGCTGCAAAGAGGAGTTTTCCGGTGTTTTTCATCGGATAAAGATAAGAATTTGTCTCGCTTCATGCTCTCTAAGTCAACATAGATCACGGATTGGGTAATGTTTTGTATCAGAATAAATAAACAATTGTTTTTAAATTAATATATCGAATTATGTGTATACATTTACCTTGACTGAACAAACTAAAAACGAACGCTTTATGAAAAGTAACGAACCCTCTTTCTACGAGGAAGTCAGAGTAAATGGGATTTCCCGTTCTGATTTTTTGAAATTTTGCACCACGATGGCTGCTTTTATGGGTTTGGAAGCCAGTGGCGTTGGACAAATCGTAAAAGCATTGGAAAGCAAACCCCGGCTTCCGGTGATCTGGTTTCACTTCCAGGAATGCACCTGCTGCAGTGAATCTTTCATACGGGCTTCGCATCCGATCGTAGCGAGCATTGTCCTCGACAAGATTTCTCTCGACTACCAGGAAACGCTTATGGCGGCTTCGGGTGTTCAGGCTGAAGAGGCATACAAAACCGTGATGCAGAAATTTCCGGGTGAATATATTGTCATGGTGGAAGGTTCGATACCTACCGAGAACGAGGCTTATTGCTGCATCGGCGGTCGCAGCGCCCTTCAGATACTGGAGGAAGCGGTGGCTAATTGCAAAGCAGTCGTAGCCTGGGGTAACTGTGCTTCAGCCGGCTGTGTTCAGGCAGCGCGGCCGAATCCTACCGGTGCTCAGCCTGTACATAAGGTTATCAGTGGAAAACCGGTAATTAATGTTCAGGGCTGTCCTCCTATCGCTGACGTAATGGCCGGAGTTGTTGTTCATTTACTGACCTTCGACCGTATTCCGCAGCTCGATGAACTTGGCAGGCCAAAGGCTTTCTATTCACGTCGCGTTCATGATACCTGCTATCGCCGGGCGAATTTCGATGCCGGCCTGTTTGTTGAATCTTTCGACGATGAAGGAGCCAAGCGCGGTTACTGCTTATATAAAATGGGATGCAAAGGCCCGGTTACCTACAATTCATGCGGTATTATCAAATGGAACGATGGCATCAGCTATCCTATCCAGTCAGGTCATCCTTGCATAGGGTGCTCTGAAGCCGGATTCTGGGACAATGGACCATTCTACGAGCACCTGCCAAGCATTGCCGGATTCGGCATTGAGACTACAGCCGATAAGATCGGGCTTGGACTGGGTATTGCCACTGCTGTTGGTGTTGCCGGACATGCCATTGTTACCAACGTGCGCAAGCATAAGGAGATCACCAATACGCCGGAAACTGTTACCAAACCTGAAACCAAAAAAGTATAACCGCCATGTCAGAAAGAATAGTTATAGATCCTATAACCCGAATTGAGGGTCACTTAAGAGTTGAAATAGAAGTCAATAACGGAGTCATTACTGATGCCTATAGCGCAGGAACCATGGTGCGCGGCATTGAAACCATCCTGAAGGGGCGCGATCCGCGTGATGCATGGGCATTCGTCGGACGCGTGTGCGGGGTTTGCACCTCCACGCATTCACTCACTTCGGTGCGAACTGTCGAAAATGCCCTTGGGATTTCGGTACCGCCAAATGCCGAACTCATTCGTAACCTCATGGCCACAGCCTTGTATATTCAGGACCATGTCGTCCATTTTTATGTTCTGCATGCACTCGATTGGGTAGATGTTGTTTCTGCACTGAAAGCTAATCCTGCTGAGGCTTCAAGGATTGCCCAGAGCATCTCCGCCTGGCCGAAAAGCTCTGTTGGATATTTTACCGATATCCAGAAAAAGTTTAAAAACTTCGTCGAAAGTGGTCAGCTGGGGATTTTTGCCAACGGCTACTGGGGACATAAAGCCTATAAATTACCTCCCGAGGTTAACCTGATTGCCGTAGCCCATTATCTCGAA
>CAILAQ010000361.1 GCA_903832165.1 uncultured Bacteroidota bacterium
CGCTCTACCTTGGGCATATCCGCAACAACTTGCTTGGCTTCTCCATCAGCGAAATTATGAAAGCAAATGGAAACAAAGTGGTGAAGACCAATATTGTTAACGACCGTGGGATACATATTTGCAAGTCGATGCTTGCATGGCAAAAACTGGGTAACGGCGAAACTCCTGAATCATCGGGCAAAAAAGGGGACCATTTGGTTGGGGAGTTTTACGTGAAGTTCGACCAACTGTTTAAAAAGGAGATTGCTGCCCTTGTAGCTGAAGGGTTAACAGAAGATGAAGCAAAAGAGAAAGCTCCTATTATCAAGGAAGCCCGTGAAATGCTCCTTCGGTGGGAAGCAAACGACCCCGAAACACGCGAGCTCTGGGAAAAGATGAACGGTTGGGTTTATGCAGGTTTTGATGAGACCTATAAAACTTTGGGTGTTGACTTCGACAAAATATACTATGAATCAAATACATACACAGTTGGTCGTGATGAGGTACTTCGTGGCGTAAAGGAGGGGATCTTTGAGCAAATGGACGATACTTCCGTTTGGGCAGATCTTTCCAAAGATGGCCTTGACCGGAAAATATTGTTGCGTTCGGACGGCACCTCTGTTTATATGACACAGGACATTGGCACTGCAAAGATCCGCTATTC
This sequence comes from uncultured Bacteroidota bacterium, assembly GCA_903832165.1. Classification (GTDB taxonomy): domain Bacteria; phylum Bacteroidota; class Bacteroidia; order Bacteroidales; family UBA12481; genus UBA12481. Next base: position 644 of record CAILAQ010000361.1, read on the forward strand.
CGATTATCCGATTGATCACATGATCTATGTAGTTGGAAATGAGCAAATCTACCATTTCCAGGTACTTTCGTTATTGCTGGACAAGCTTGGCTACAAATGGGGCAAAGACCTTTACCATTTCTCTTATGGGATGGTGGAGTTGCCGCAGGGAAAAATGAAATCGCGTGAAGGGACAGTTGTTGATGCCGATGACTTGGTAGCAGGGATGATTGACGTAGCTCGTAAAGTTTCGGAAGAACTTGGCAAATTAGATGGTTACTCAGACGAAGAGAAGGAACGTATTTACCACACTGTGGCACTTGGGGCATTGAAATATTTTATTTTGAAGGTAGATCCGAAAAAGACGATGATGTTCAATCCTGAGGAGTCAATTGATTTTAACGGTAATACCGGTCCTTTCATTCAATATACATACGCCCGTATCCAAAGTGTACTTCGCAAAGCAGCCGATGCCGGGATTGAAATTCCGATTGAGGCTCCTGCAATAGAGATCAACGACAAGGAGTGTGCTTTGATCAAGATATTGAGTTCATTTCCATCTGTTGTCGAAGATGCGGGCAAGAATCACAGTCCTGCTTTGGTAGCCAATTTTGTTTACGACCTTGTAAAAGAATTCAACCAGTTTTACCACGACATATCGATTATGAACGAACCCGATGAACAAATCCGTAAGTTCAGGTTGCTGCTTGCCAAAACAATAGGCAGTACGATCAAGAATGGATTTTCATTATTGGGAATTGAGGTACCGGAGAGGATGTAGGATGGTGTATAGGAGGGCACTATTAAGGAAGCAAATTTCGTTTGAACGACTCCCCCCTTTCCTAAAAGGGGGCAGGGGGATTTTGATACAGTTGCTTAATTTATAATGCATTACAAACATGAATGAATTCCAATTAACATCAACAATGAATGAAAGAGATAAGTAATTTAATAAAATAAACGATCAATATGTTTTTGGAAGTATCAGAAGCAAATTATCTTCGGGAATATAAAATCAACCTGATCTTTAATAC
>CAILAQ010000362.1 GCA_903832165.1 uncultured Bacteroidota bacterium
CAGAAGAATCAAACCGATACTAAACGCTGATAAGATTACAATCCCTGATACCAGGACTAATCTTTTGGAAATTAATGAAGCCATATTTTTATTAATCTGCGAACATTGGTAATCCACTCATCATACTGTTGACCTCATTTTTTGTCAGCGAAATGAGGTTCTCATTTTCGTGATCTGTAATTACGCGGTCGATCAGGCCCACTATTCGTTCCATATCATTCTCTTTAATCCCGCGTGTGGTGATTGCCGGTGTTCCAACCCTGAGGCCGGAAGTCTGGAACGGCGAGCGTGAATCGAACGGAACCATATTTTTATTTACGGTGATATCTGCTCTTACCAGGGCATTCTCCACTTGTTTCCCGGTTACGTTGGGGACCTTGGTGCGCAGGTCGATAAGCATGCTGTGGTTGTCGGTGCCTCCTGAAATCACCTTATAACCCCTGGTCATGAAAGCTTCAGCCATAAATGCTGCATTTTTCTTCACCTGCTTCTGGTAAACAGTAAATTCAGGACTTAGCGCCTCGCCGAAAGCAACTGCTTTTGCCGCAATAATATGCTCCAGCGGTCCGCCCTGAATTCCCGGAAATACTGCAGAATCAATCAGTGACGACATTTTTCTTATTTCACCCTTCTTGGTTGCCACACCCCACGGATTTTCAAAATCAGTACCAAGCAAAATGATTCCGCCACGGGGTCCTCGGAGGGTTTTGTGAGTGGTGGAGGTTACGATATGCGCATGCTTTAATGGATTATTCAGTAATCCGGCAGCGATAAGTCCGGCAGGGTGAGCCATATCGATCATCAGGATAGCTCCGATCATGTCAGCAATTTTTCGCATGCGTTCATAATCCCATTCCCTGGAATATGCTGATGCACCCCCGATAATCATCTTTGGTTTTTCCCTGAGGGCAACCTCTTCCATCATATCATAATCCACACGACCGGTTTCTTCTATAACCCCGTATGATACCTGGCGATAAAGAATTCCCGAGCTGTTAACAGGTGATCCGTGTGATAAGTGTCCGCCGTGGGACAGGTCGAGACCCATAAAAGTATCTCCTGGTTTCAGCACGGTGAGGAACACGGCCATATTGGCCTGCGCACCTGAATGTGGCTGAACATTAGCATATTCAGCGTCATATAATTTTTTGAGACGATCGATGGCAAGCTGTTCAGTTTCGTCGACTATTTCACACCCGCCGTAATAACGATGTCCGGGATATCCTTCGGCATATTTATTGGTCAGTACTGAGCCCATAGCTTCGAGTACCTGATTGCTGACAAAATTTTCGGAAGCAATAAGCTCAATTCCGTTCTTCTGTCTTTCGTGTTCTTTTTTTATCAGTTCAAAAACTTCCGTATCTCTTTTCATAACCAATGGATTACTGTTTGTTAAGAGCTCCAAAGATACGGATTCCCGTTGAATCGGCTGGCGGCTGACTTTTAAAATATGCGTGAAAAGATATTGAAGTATGTTGACAAAGGTTAATTTTATACTTTCTTCGGGAAGGCATGAGTGAAAAAAAACATAAAAAATATAATCTGCTGGTCAGGTTCCTGAGATGGAGAATCCGGAATGTGTCCAATCGGAATTTTTTTCTTCTCATATCACTGCTGATCGGGCTATTATCCGGGTTGGCTGTTGTTATCATGAAGAATGGGGTTCATCTTATAAGGACCTTTCTTACCCATGGATTTTCGGCTGAGATGCACAATTACTGGTTCTTCTTTTATCCGGCTGTAGGTATCGCCCTGGTGGTTCTCCTTGTCCATTACATCTTAAAAGTCAGGATTGGTTTGGGTATTCCGGTAATTCTGCATGCCATTTCAGGAACCAAAGGGGCTATCAAGCCTCATCATATGTTTTCCTCGGCTTTAACCAGTATGATTACGGCCGGTTTTGGCGGGTCCATTGGCCTTGAGGGACCTGCAGTGCTTACCAGCGGCGCCATCGGATCAAATATCGGGCAGCTGCTTCATCTGAGTTATCGTCAGATCATCCTGCTGATCGGCTGTGCTGTTACCGGCGCCCTTGCAGCTCTGTTCAAAGCTCCGATTGCAGCCATCATTTTTACCATTGAGGTGCTCATGCTGGATCTTACTCTCTCTTCGCTGGTGCCGTTATTGATTGCCTCAATCGGCGGAACCCTCACTTCTGAATTGTTTCTGGGGCAGGATGTTTTGCTTTCTCTGAAAATTGCCGAAGTTTTCAAGCTGAGGGAAGTTCCCCTGTTTGTCCTTCTCGGAGCCCTCACCGGGGTGGTATCTCTTTATTTCAGCAAGGTGATCACGGGAGTTGACGACCTTTTCAGGATGATCCGGTCGAAGTGGACGCGCTGGTTTGTGGCAGCTGGCCTGCTTGGCGGAGTAATCTTTCTTTTTCCGAGCCTTTACGGAGAAGGTTACGATTCGATGAACAGGGCTATGAATGGAGATTTTGGATTCATTTTTGATAATACCGGCTATTTTTCTTTCTCCGGAGAGGCCGTAACCACTATTCTGATTTTGGTTTTACTGGTCCTGATGAAGGTTGTTGCCACCGCTCTTACAATCGGGGCCGGAGGTATTGGAGGAATCATAGCTCCCAGCCTGTATACCGGCATGGCTGTCGGCCTGCTCTTCGGATCGGTATACAATTATTTCTTCGACCCGCATATTTCTTTGGTGCTGTTTGCCCTGGTTGGGATGTCGGGCATGTTTGCGGGGGTTCTGCACGCTCCGCTGACTGCAATATTCCTTATGGCTGAAATTACCCTTGCCTATAACCTGATTGTACCGCTGATGATTACTGCGGGTATGTCCTACGTGACGATACGGTTCTTCCAGCCAGCTTCTTTTTATCATATTCAGCTGGCCAGGCGAAAACAGCTTTTTACCCAGGATAAGGATAAAATAGTGCTGTCGCTGATGAAGGTCGATAAGCTTATCGAGACCAATTTTTCTTCTATCAGGCTTGATGCCACACTGGGAGATCTGGTCAGGGTGATTGCCTGTTCCAAGCGCAACATGTATCCGGTGATCGATGATGAAAATAATTACTATGGTGCCCTGAATATGGACAGTGTGCGTGAGATCATGTTTAAGCCGGAATTGTACGAAACAGTTTTTATTCGTAATCTCATGTCGAAGTCACCGGTTACCATTTCACCGGGAGAGAGCATGGAAGAAGTTGCGCATAAATTTCATCAGACAAGTGCATTTAACATTCCGGTGCTTTCCAACGGGCAATATATCGGTTTCATTTCACGGGCACGGCTTTTCTCCTCTTACAGGCAATTGCTGAAGAAATGGAGTGAAAGCTGAACCTATGAAACTGCCCCTGGCGATATCATCCTATTTCAAGCCGAACAGCAGGCAGTTGAATTTTATCCTGGCCATGGCCGTGGGTCTGATCAGCGGTCTGGCGGCTGTGATTTTAAAGAATGCTGTTCATTATACCAACGTTTTTCTTACCAGTGGATTAAATATTTCCGAAGCCAACTGGGAGTATATTTTGTATCCGCTGGCCGGCTTACTTCTTACTGTTTTGTATGTGAAATATCTCGTGAAAGATGCTATTTCTCACGCAATCAGTAAGGTATTGTACGCAATCAGCAAGAAGAGCAGCCTCCTCCACCGGCACAATACTCATACCTCCATGGTGGCCAGCACTCTTACTGTCGGATTCGGGGGTTCCGTGGGACTGGAGGCTCCGATTGTGCTCACCGGCTCCGCTGTTGGCTCGTGGCTCGGTCAGCGTTTTCATTTGAATTACAGATCTATAACGCTTCTGGTTGGTTGCGGAGCGACCGGAGCAGTTGCCGGGATTTTCAAGGCTCCTATGGCCGGAGTACTCTTTGCGCTTGAGGTACTGATGCTGGATCTGACTATGGCATCATTGATTCCCTTAATGATTTCAGCCATTACTGCCACTTCAGTTGCCTGGCTCCTGATGGGCGATACTGTACTTTTCTCCTATTCGCTTACCGATATCTTTACTGTGGCAGAATTGCCGGCTTTTTTAATCCTTGGGGTATTTACGGGGGCAGTATCGATCTATTTTTCACAAGGGTTAAGGCTGGTGGAAGGGAAAATGGAATCAATTAAATCTGTGTGGTTAAGATGGCTTACCGGTGGTCTGGTCCTTGCAATACTAATTGTAATTTTTCCACCCCTGTACGGAGAAGGTTATGATGCCCTGACGAACCTGCTGAAGGGAAATCCGGGAGAGGTACTGGCAAACAGCTGGTGGTTCAGTAAGATTCAGGACCCGTGGATATTCCTGATGGCGATATTGGGGATAATTCTGCTAAAGGTTGTTGCGACGGCTGTTACTACCGGCGCTGGTGGTGTTGGAGGGGTATTTGCCCCGAGCCTTTTTCTTGGCGGTTTGAGTGGCTTTTTTCTGGCCCGGCTGCTAAATACCCTCGGGATGGGGAATGTATCAGAGACTCATTTTACACTTGTCGGCATGGCAGGCGTTATGTCGGGAGTTATGCGCTCGCCGCTCACTGCGATGTTTCTGATTGCCGAAATTACGGGCGGATATCTGCTGATCATACCACTGATGCTTACGGTTGCGATCTCCTATGTAACATCGCATCTTGTGGAGCCCCATTCTGTGTATACGAGGAGACTGGCGCAACGCGGTGAACTGATCACCCACAATAAAGATAAGGCTGCGCTTACCAGGATGAATATCCGGGGATTAATAGAGCATGATATCAGGGATGTTGCGCCTGATCAAACGCTTGGGGAATTAGTTCAGGTGGTTGCCGGATCCAACCGTAATGTTTTCCCGGTGCTTGAGAAAGATGGAATGTTCCTGGGACTGATTATCATGGAAAGACTCAGGCCCGTGATGTTCAGGACTGATCAATACCTGACGACTTTTTGCCGCGACCTGATGTACACACCTGAATACATGGTTGAGGTAACAGATCCAGTTGAAGAAATTGCCAGAAAGATACAGGCATCGGGGAAATATATCCTGGTGGTATTAGATCAGGGGAAATATGTCGGGTGTGTCAGCCGGGCACGCGTATTCTCAAAATATCGCGAGTTAATGAAAGAGATGTCAGAAGATTGATTTCTCAATTCTTCACACATCTGACCGAAATTGCATATGCCTTCTTGTAGTTGTAAATGAATGCATTGGCATAGTCATAACCGATGGTCATGTTATAGGCTTCCTGGCTGTTGTATTCCGTTGATGCAAAGAACTGAGCGTAGTAACCTGCCCCGGCAAACAAGCCGGAATCGTAGCGGCGTCCGGCAGGCAATGCATTGAATCCAACCTCATTGGTTGCGCCAACATTGACTTCCCTCCACAGCGACTGCTCATAATCCTTCAGCTTGCCGCCAGCCACATCGGGCCCGCCGATGCCGCTGATCATAGTTTCAAATTCCCTGAGGGTTGGCACGTGCCAACCGGCGGGACAGGATCGCATGGCTGCATCCCATGTATATAGCTTTCCGTATGTAACACAACGGGCATCATTATATTCGTAGCAATAACTGCCTTCTCCGGCATCATATCTCAGGTTCTCGGCCATCCACCAGGCTGTGCCCATTTGTATGGTCTGATAGGTTTGCCCGTCACGGGAATCCGTCAGGGTGCCGATATGAAGGTCATAAGTAGAGAAGCTCCAAACCGGACCTTCAGTGATGTTTCCTTTTGTATCCCGGATTTTAACCTTCCAGTAATAGGAAGTGCCATAATCAAGTTTTCCCGGACTGAATGTTCCGACCATCTGACTTGCAATGACTTGCGGTGGTGGATTGGTTTTGCCGAAATAGCAGGTAAAGAACATAGGATCGCCTTCGGGATCGCTGCTGCTCCATTTTAACCAGGGGTTTATCGTCAGGATTACTTTTCCGTTGTCCGGATTAGGATTAAAAGGAGCTTCCGGAGGCAGGTTTGAGCTGGCAACGGTCAGTGGTACCCTCAGGGTATCAGTGAGTCCGCGGGGATCTTTTGCTACCATTGTTACTGTATACGGGCCTGCTTTGGAATATTTATGATCTGCCTTTTTCTTGGTGGCATATTGAGAGTCAAAAATGCCATCGCCTTCCCAATCCCACATCACCACCACTGTTTCCGGATCATCGTTAGGGTCGGTAGTAGCTGAACCATCCATGTAAAAAATGGTCTGATCATTTCCGGTTGCGGGATCAATAGAAAATTGTGCAACTGGTGGCTGGTTCTCTTTTGCACAAGACTGGAAAATCAGCAAAAGAGCTAAAGCCGGGAGCGAGATAATGAGCAGGAAATGCCTATTCATAATGTAAACAGTTTGGGCAAAGTTACTATTACTTCATTACATTTGGCATGAAAACAGATTCGTCATGCTGAAAATACTACTTGCCTTTTCTATCATTCTGCAACTGATTGCTGCAGGGATAGCCTTAAGGTTGTTCAGTGTGACAAAGTATGCCCTGTCATGGATACTGATTACCATTGGATTTCTCTTGATGGTGATCCTGCGTTTTATCGAATTTCTCCCTTTTATCAGTGATTTTAAGCCCGATTTTTTTCGCGAACTGTATACCTGGATGGGGGTTGTAACCTCAGTTTTCTTTGCTACCGGAGTATATCTGATACAGCAGATTTTTGCCTGGATGAAAAAGGTGGCGGTCGAAAGACGTAAGACGGAAAGACGATTTCTTACAGCGATAATTCAAACGGAAGAAGCTGAGCGAACAAGGATTGCAAAAGATCTCCATGATGGAATGGGGCCTTTGTTAAGTGCAGTTAAAATGTCGGTTTCCACTCTTGAACAACTGGCCCACGATAAGCAGAGCCTGGTAATTATCAGGAATGCAACGGAAACGGTTGATGAAGCTATCCGGAGTTTAAAGGATATTTCTGATCACCTGAGTCCCCATGTACTGGCTAATTTTGGAATGATCAGGGCATTGGCAAATTACATACACAAATTTGTCCAGAAAGGACAGCCGGAGATTGATTTTCAGACCAACCTGAAAACCGAGCGGTTTGATGAAAATCTGGAAGTAGTGATTTATCGTGTTTCCAGTGAATTGATTCATAACACGATACAGCATGCACAAGCCACAAAAGCGAGCCTTTCCCTCAAGTATGAATCCGGAGAATTGTTGGTGGAATATCAGGATAACGGGATTGGATTCGAGGCTGACCGGGCCATGAAAGAAAATACAAGGGATGGAACGGGATTGACCAATATCCAATCCAGAATAAAATCGCTGAAGGGCGAACTAACCGTTGAATCAAAACCCGGTCAGGGAATAAGGGTATTTATAAAAGTAAAAGCAGTAAAGAAGTCATGAAACACAAAGTTGTATTGGTGGATGACCATAAGCTTTTCAGAAAAGGCTTGCGTATGCTTATTGATACATTGAACAGGTTTGAGGTGGCAGGGGAAGCTTCTAATGGTGTCGAGTTTATCGCTATGCTTGAACAGAGCAAACCTGATATTGTAATGCTTGATATCGCCATGCCCGAAATGGACGGAATTGAAGCTGCGCGCCTTGCCTTATTGAAATATCCGGATCTGAAGATTATTACCCTGAGCATGTTTGGCGAGCAGGACTATTATTTTAAAATGGTTGACGCCGGAGTTAAAGGGTTTTTACTGAAGAATTCAGATTTTACTGAAGTGAAGATGGCCCTCGAAACCGTGATGGAGGGTGGAAATTATTTTTCCCGGGAACTGCTGATGAACCTTGTCAAATCTTTAAAAAATTCACCGGAAGAACTTACCCCGGATTCACCGCTTTCCGACCGCGAAAAAGAGATCATACTTTTAATTTGCAAAGGCATGTCGACTCAGGAAATTGCTGATTCCCTGTGGCTGAGTAAGCGAACGGTTGACAGCCACAGGGCAAACATCCTTTTAAAGACAGGCTGCCGTAACACCGCAAGCCTGGTGGTTTATTCCATCAAAGAAAAACTGGTGGAATTGTAAGTTGCACCGCCAACTGCCAACTGCCGACTGCCGACTGCCAACTTACTTAATGATCTCAAATTTCTTCACCAACCTGTTGCTGCCTTCAGTAACCATGACAAAGTGATATCCACTGGCCAGCCGGCTGGCATCAAACTGGCAATAATAATCTCCGTTCCGGAGGGTTAAATCCGGTGTCAGATCTTTCTCTAATTGTCCATTGATGGAATACATACCGATTTTTACCGGATTATTTCCGGCAGCAGTCATTTTGATTGTACCTGTCGTTGTTACCGGATTAGGGAACAGGGAAACCGAAAATTCTGCCGAAGGGGTGTCATGAATTCCGGAGAATTGCGACACAGCTATTTTCCCTTTCATGCCGAATTGCACATGAGCAGTGCAGATATAATAAATCGTATCTGCAGTGCCGATAGTAAAGGTCAGATTTGTAGTGGAAGGTCCGAATCCGCCAGCCAGGGCTGCAGTTCCGCCAGCTGTCCAGGTAGCTTTGCTCACCTGAAGCAGAGGGTGTGATACGGAAGCATTAATGGTAACCGTGTCACCTATATGTGCAGACAGAACAACCGGCGAATACGCTAATCCGCTGAAGGTGATGGTATGTTTTGTGGCATGAACATTCAATGTCATTGCCGAGAAAACCGCTAAAAGAATTACGAGCTTTTTCATCTGAGTATATTGTTGAATTTAATATTAATACACAATAAGAGAAAAAATGTTTAGGAATGGGTGGCCATGGTTACCTTTGCCGCATGCAAAAAGATAATCTGACAGATCAAATACTGGCCTCGCTTAAGATTGAAACACTGAACGAGATGCAGCGGGCATCCATCACGGCCATTGATAAAAAGGGAGATGTGGTTCTGGTGGCTCCCACTGGTTCCGGTAAAACGCTTGCATTTCTGCTTCCTCTGGTGAAAAGGCTCGATCCCGCAATTCCAAATGTTCAGGCACTGATACTTGCACCTTCGCGAGAGCTGGCCTTGCAGATTGAGCAGGTTTTTCGTTCCATGGGTACCGATTTTAAAGTGAACTGCTGTTACGGAGGTCATTCCATGAGTATTGAGAAAAAGAACCTTTCAGAGCCGCCAGCGGTGCTGATCGGAACTCCGGGCCGTATAGCCGACCATATTAATCGCGAGACATTTGATCCTTCATTCATTGTGACGCTGGTTCTGGATGAGTTCGATAAATCGCTTGAATTCGGCTTTGAGAAAGAGATGTCATTTATTATCCGAAAGGTTAAATCAATCAGAAAGCGTATTCTGACTTCGGCAACACAGTCCATCGAGATACCAGATTTTGTTGGTTTAACAAACCCGGCACACCTTGATTTTGCTTCAGATCAGCAGAGTGCAGGCACCCTGTCGGTCAAGATGGTTGTTTCAGAAGACCGCGATAAGCTAATGACCCTTTTTAAATTGATCTGTAACCTGGAAACAGGATCGACTCTAATTTTCTGCAATCATAAGGATGCGGTGGAACGAGTAAGTAATTTCCTGAAAACAAAATCGTTGGTCAATGAATTCTTTCACGGAGGACTCGAACAGCAAGATCGTGAGAGTGTGCTGATCCGGTTCAGAAACGGCAGCAATAATATCCTGATAAGTACTGACCTCGCCTCCCGCGGCCTGGATATTCCGGAGATCAGGTATATCATCCATTACCATCTTCCCTCAACAGGCGATGCCTATACGCACAGGAACGGCCGCACTGCCAGGATGAATGCCTCAGGAACCACGTTTGTTATTTTAGCTGCGGACGAGGTGCTTCCGAATTATATTTCCCAGGCTCCGGAAGGATTTCACCTGGACCAGGAATGCGGAATGCCTCAGATTCCGGCCTGGACCACACTTTTTATCGGTGCCGGCAAAAAGGATAAGGTCAATAAAATGGATATTGTTGG